>NZ_JALBGX010000098.1:0-24965 GCF_023006465.1 Rhizobium sp. PRIMUS64
CGGTGCTCGATCCCGGCATCAACGCGGCGGCGATCCGGCTGTTGACGCGGCTCGGCGTCGAGGTCGTGGTGCCGGAAGGCGAGGTCTGTTGCGGCTCGCTGGTCCATCACATGGGCCGCGCCGAACAGGCGCTCGCCAGCGCGCGCGCCAATGTCGATATCTGGACGCGCGAGATCGAGGGGCAGGGCCTCGATGCGATCATCATCACCGCCTCGGGCTGCGGCACGACGATCAAGGATTACGGCCACATGCTGCGCCTCGATCCCGCCTATGCTGCAAAGGCGGCCGGGGTCTCGGCGCTCGCCAAGGACGTCACCGAATATCTGACAACCCTCGACCTGCCGGCACACATGCCGAACGGCGTTACGGTCGCCTATCATTCCGCCTGTTCCATGCAGCACGGGCAACGGATCACGCTTGCGCCGAAGCAATTGCTGAAAGCGGCGGGCTTTACGGTGCGCGATCCCGCCGAAGGCCACCTTTGCTGCGGCTCTGCCGGCACCTACAACATCATGCAGCCGGAGATCTCGGCTACGCTGAAGGCACGCAAGGTCAAAAATATCGAGGCCACCAAGGCCGATGTCATCGCCACCGGCAATATCGGCTGCATCACCCAGATCGCCACCGGCACCGGCATGCCAATCCTGCACACGGTCGAACTGCTCGATTGGGCCTATGGCGGCGCTGTGCCGGAAAAATTAACAGGTTTGCCGTTAGGCTGAAGCTTGCGAAGGCCCGTCGGGCCGGTCTCGGGAGTTTAGACGATGTGGCGGGGAATGATTGTGCTTGCGGGACTGCTCAGTGCGGCAGGCACCGCCCATGCAAATAGCCGTTATTTCTGTTCCGCCGATGACAAGGAAGCACGCTTCACGCTCGAAAGCGGTTTCGAAAGCGATGCCGGCCACAAGCTGAACCATTTCCGCGGCGCGTTGATCGTCAAGGATGAGGCCCAATCGACAGTATTCGGAAAGCGTGTTTTCGAATCGCAGCACCTGACCAACCACTGGTCGCGCGACGGCGAACTGCTTATGGAGGTCTTTGACGGCGGCGGCGACGATACCGACGGAGCAACGCTGGATCTGGTGGTCGTCGCCGGTGAGCGCGGCAAGCCGTCGGCAAATTTCAGCGGCACCTATTCCCTGACGATCGAAGGCGGTGAAAAACCCTATGCCGTCGAGGGCAAGGTCAGCTGCGGCACGAAATAGCACCGCAGCCGAAATTTATTTACCAGTGGAACGATACGCCGACGTTGACGGCATTCGTGAAGATGTTGGTCTTCAGGTCCACGCCGCTGTCGATCGGAACGTCGATGCGCGAATAAGTGCCCTTGTATTCGACGAAGGTCGACCAGCGCTCGGTCACCTTGAAGTCGACGCCGGCCTGGGCCTGCAGCGTCACGCCGCCGAATTCATAAGCCCAGGTCTTACCCTCGGGGCGAATCACTTCAACATGCGGAATGTTCACGCCGATACCGGCGCCGAGATAGGGGGTCCAGCGGCGTGTCGGATCCTGGAAACGGTAGAGACCGTTCACCGTGATCAGGTTCAGGCCGTCGGTGAATTCGAAATGCGACCAGCCGGTCTTGGCCAGCGTATCGTCGTCGGCATAGACTTTGTCATGGGTATAATCGAGCGAAATACCCCAGTTCGGCTTGTTGAAGTTCTCGAGCCACCAGGTGACGCGGCCGCCGTAATAAGGCGGGCTGCCGAAGGACTTGCCTTCCCAGCCGGCGGTGAAGTGCGTGCCGTCGGAAAGATCGACGCCGCTATGCGGCGCGGTCTGGTAGCCGCCGTAGATGGAGAATTGCAGGTCTTCCGCCGAGGCGGAAACTGCCGAACAGATTGTGAAAAACGCGATGCCCGCAAGTACGGAAGCGGAGGAACGCAGCGCATATGTCATTGAATAGCCCCGATATTGCAAATGTGTCGACTCTTAGGCAGGTTTGCCAGCTTTCGGCCTGAAAGTCTAAGCAAAATAAAAGGCGCGTCAAAAAGCGCCTTTCGTTTTTTTTGAAAGTGTTGCTCAGCCGCCAAACATCGTGCGCAGCACGTCGATGCCCCGGTCCTCAAACGCCACATTGCCCTGCCGGTTGCCGGGGCCGATGACGATCACCTTGGTGCCGACAGGCGCGCGATCGTAGAGATGCGTCACATCCTCGTTCATCATCCGGATGCAGCCGGAAGACATGTTGAGGCCGATCGTCCAGGGCTGATTGGTGCCGTGAATACGGAAGATCGTGTCGCGGCCACCCTGGTAGAGATACATGGCGCGGGCGCCGAGCGGGTTGTCCTCGCCGCCTTCCTGGAAAGCAGGAATCATGTGTCCTTTGGCGGCTTCGCGGCGGCGCATTTCTGCCGGCGGCGTCCAGGCGGGCCATTCAGCCTTGCGGCCGATCTTGACCACCCCCGACCAGCCGAAGCCGTCGCGGCCGACGCCGATGCCATAGCGGGTGGCGCGGTTGTTGCCCTCGACGAGGTAGAGATATTTGTTGTTGGTGTCGATGATGACGGTGCCGGCGGCTTCCGTCGTTACCAGGCGCACTTTTTTGCGCTTGAACTGCGGCTTCACGTATTTCGGCATCTGCGCCACGCGCACGATCTGCGCCGGGCGTCGTGCATTGTCGGACGCGGAGCCCGCGGGTGCAGCAAAGGCGGATGTAGACATCAAGGACAGGACAAGTCCGGCAGCAGCCAGACCCGGCATTAGTTTGATCATGATCGATTCCCCTCAAGCAAATCCGCCCGAAGCTACATGAACTTCTGCCCGATTCAAGATCGGCGTGGCCGGATACAGCAATTTTGGAGAAGGGGAGCAGGATGTTCTTGCGGCCCCTGCTGCATAATTGATCCTCAAATCGGAATCGACTTAAGGAAAAATTATGCAGCAATTTAAAGGGTCACAGCGCCCTTTGCGGCTCTCGAAAAGACGCGCGGCGCTGTAAGTATTGCGCCGCCGTTACATGACGATGACGCGGGTTCCCACACTGACGCGGTCGTAGAGGTCGATGACGTCTTCGTTGCGCAGGCGAATGCAGCCGGAGGAGACGGCACTGCCGATCGACCAGGGCGCGTTGGTGCCGTGGATGCGGTAAAGCGTCGAGCCGAGATACATGGCGCGCGCGCCGAGCGGGTTTTCCGCACCGCCGTCCATGCGCGCCGGCAGGTAATGACCCTTGGCGGCTTCGCGGCTGATCATCTCGGAAGGCGGCGTCCAGTCCGGCCATTCGGTCTTGCGGGTGATCTTGTGGGCGCCCGCCCATTCGAAGCCCGGCTTGCCGACGCCGACGCCATAGCGGCGCGCCTTGCCGCCTTGCATCACCAGATAGAGGAAGCGGTTGTTGGTATCGATGACGATCGTGCCCGGCTTTTCCTGCGTGTCGTAGTCGACCATCTGCGGCAGGTATTGCGGTTCGATCGGATGGCGGATCGACGGGATGCCGGGATTGATCGCCGAAACGGTCTGCGGTGCGGCCTGCGGCGCCTGGCGCAGCACGCGACGCTGGAAAAGGCCGCGCTGCTGCTGGCGGACGATCGGCCGCTGATAGACGACGGGTCGAACGGTGCCGCCGCCCAGCTGGTTGATCCAGGGCGCGGTCAGATCGGGGCTGAGCACGACGGGCGGGCGAGTGGCGTAGCGGTCGTCTGCAAGGGCGGCCGTGGAGAAAATGCCGAAGAGGGCTGCGGCAAGAACAAGCTGTTTCATCATCGGACGAACTCTCTACAAATGACCGAAAATGCGCTGGCGGGACATGTCCGCCCGGACGGAGATGTTCCGCCCGGCAAAGACGCTGCCACCCAATCCGCCAGCGAATGGTAAAGATCGATTCACGAAAAGCCGACCGTTGGGATAAACTTTTCGTCAGGGTTACCGTTCGGTTTGGAAAGACGGTTTGCAAATGGTAAAGCCGGAATCAAAGACCGGAGAACGAGCGGACCCCCGCAGAATGAAGGATCATGAGCGCGACAGGCATCATCATCGGCGAGGACGGCAGGAGCCGTTGCCACTGGCACGCCAATCTGCCCGATTATCTCCGGTATCATGACGAGGAATGGGGCCGCCCTGTCACCAATGACATCCGCCTCTTCGAGAAGATCTGCCTCGAAGGTTTCCAGTCCGGCCTTTCCTGGCTGACGATTCTGCGCAAGCGGGAGAATTTCCGCGCCGCCTTCGCAGGTTTCGATTTCCACAAGGTCGCCCTCTTCGGCGAAGGGGATGTCGCTCGCTGCCTTGCCGATGCCGGCATCATCCGCCATCGCGGCAAGATCGTCTCGACCATCAACAATGCCAAGCGTGCGATCGAGCTCAGGGACGAATTCGGCTCGCTCGCCCATTATTTCTGGCGCTACGAACCCGGCCATAACGAGCGGCCGGCGGTGGTCGACCGTGATCACATCGTCGCCAATCCGACGACGCCGACATCCGTGGTCATTTCGAAGGATCTGAAGAAACGCGGCTGGACCTTTGTCGGCCCGACCACAGTTTATGCTTTCATGCAGGCGATGGGTCTCGTCAACGATCATCTGGAAGGTTGCTTCTGCCGGCCCGAGGTCGAGGCGATGCGCACCGCTCTGGTCCGCCCATGAAAGATCTATCCGTGAGAACAATAATCGCCGCCGCTGCCCTTTTCCTCCTGACGGTCTCCGCCATGGCGCAGACGCCGCAGCTCGATCCCGGCGAGAAGCTGGAGAAGCTGCAGTTCCCGGCCGTCACCATGCAGTTGAAGGGCTGGACGAAGTTCGGCAATAGCCATGTCTATACGCTGCCGGTGCGCGCCGGCCAGCATATGAAGATCAGTTTTTCCAGTAAGAGCAAATTTGCCTTCCTGGCGATTTTCGACCTGTCGAAACCGGATGACGAGGCCTTCTTCGGCACCGACGAGGACGGCATGAGCTTCGAGACAACGGTCAAGGAGAACGCCACCTGGCTGCTGCGCCCCTATTATTCCAAGGTCTCGCCGCGCCGTGGCCTCGGCGCTCCCTTCAGCATCCTGATCGAGCCGTTGGCGGCTGCCCCGCAGCAGCCGAAACCGGCCGCCGAGCCGGAGCGCCCGTCGCTGTTTCCAAAGGCGCCAGCCAAGCAGTGAGCCAAGAGCTACAAGCGCAGCTTGGCAGCTTATGAGAGCCGGTCGATCAGGTCGCGCAATTCGCCGAGGTGGTCGATCTTGCGGAAACGCGGCGCCTCTTTCGGCTCGTCCACATGTTCCAGCACCCAGGTCAGTTCGTGCGGCACGAAAACGCCGTAGCTGCCGGCGGCAATTGCCGGCACGATGTCCGATTTCAGCGAATTGCCGACCATCATCGCCCGCTCCGGCCCGTCGCCGACCTTGGCGAAGATGCGGCGATAGGTGACGGCCGTCTTGTCGGAGACGATCTCGATGGCGTCGAAGAAGTCGCCGAGCCCGGATTGGGCAAGCTTGCGCTCCTGATCGAAGAGATCGCCCTTGGTGATCATCACGAGCAGGTATTTGCCGGCAAGCGCTTCCAGCGTGTCGCGCACATGCGGCATGGTTTCGACGGGATGAGAGAGGAGCTCGCGGCCGGTATCGAGGATCTTAGCGATCACGCCGGCCGGAATCTTGCCCTCGGTGATTTCGATCGCCGTCTCGATCATCGACAGCGTGAAACCCTTTATGCCGAAGCCGTAGTGGCGAAGGTTCCGTTTCTCGGCTTCCAGCAGCCGTTCGGAAATCTTCGGTCCTTCGGCGAAATCGGCAAGAAGCCCGGTGAAATGCGCTTCCGTCAGTCGGTAATATTGTTCGTTCTGCCAGAGTGTATCATCGGCATCGAAGCCGATCGTGGTCAATGGTCGCGTCGCCATATGCGCACCCTAGAGCATGATGCCGAAAAGTGTGAGCGGTTTTCGGACGACATTAATGCTCTCACTATTTAACTTAGAACAGGATTCAGATTTTAGGCCGACCCGGCCTAAAATCATCCTGTTCTTAAAATATGGCCGGCAATCTATCGGATGCCTGTGTCGAGACAAGGGCATCCGCCTTTACAGCGCCGCGCGTCGGCGTTGAAAAGCGCCGCCGCCGCACTACATGAAAATCGCCTCACCTTGCAGCCAGCCACGGCTGTGCCTGTCATATGCAGGCCAATAATCAAAAAATGAAGTTCAGCAGTTCGCAAGCCCCTCTTGCGGCAGACACAAAGGAATTTTTCGACCATGCGTTACAATCAACTCGGAAATACGGGACTTTTCGTCTCGGAAATCTGCCTGGGTACGATGACCTTCGGCGAAGCCAAACAAGGCAGTATGTGGGGCGCCATCGCCGACGTCGACCAGAATGCCGCCGACCGGATCGTCGAGCGCTCGCTTGCATCAGGCGTCAATTTCATCGACACGGCCGACGTCTATTCATCCGGCGAGTCCGAAAGGCTGCTCGGCCAGGCGCTGAAGAACCTCGACATCCCCCGCAAGGACGTCGTCATCGCCACCAAGGTCTACGGCGTCATGGGCGACAAGCCGAACGACCGCGGTGCCTCGCGCGGCCACATCATGGATTCCGTCGAGGCGAGCCTCAAGCGCCTGCAGACGGATCATATCGACCTCTATCAGATCCACGCGACCGATACGGTGACGCCGATCGAGGAGACGCTGCGCGCTCTTGACGATCTCGTTTCCCGCGGTCTCGTGCGCTATATCGGCGTCTCCAACTGGCAGGCCTGGCGCATTTCCAAAGCGCTCGGCCTGTCCGAACGCCGCGGCTTTGCCCGTTTTGAAACCGTGCAGGCCTATTACTCCATCGCCGGCCGCGATCTCGAACGCGACATCGTGCCGATGATGCAGGAGGAAAAGCTCGGCCTGATGGTCTGGTCGCCGCTCGCTGGCGGTCTGCTCTCCGGCAAATACGGTCCCGGCGCGCCCGGCAACGGCGAAGGCCGCCGCGCCAGTTTCGATTTCCCGCCCGTCGACAAGGACAAGGCCTGGGCCTGCGTCGCCGTCATGCGCGAAGTCGCCGAAAAGCACGGCGTCAGCGTCGCCACTGTGGCGCTCGCCTATATCCTCGCCAAGCCCTTCGTCACCACAGTCATCATCGGCGCCAAGCGGGTCGATCAGCTCGACCAGAACCTTGCCGCCGTCAAGCTGAAGCTCGATGGTGACGATATGAAGAAGCTCGACGAGGTGAGCGCGCTTGCTCCGGAATATCCGGGCTGGATGCTGGCGCGACAGGGCGCCGGCCGCCGCCCGGCCGATTTCGAGCCGAAGGACTGACCTCGCCAACATAAGTCCTGGGGAACGCCGGACATTTCCGGCGTTCCCCTTCTTCATAACGATCGATTATTTGCCGTGGGCTTTGAGCCAGGCGTTCATCTCGGCGATCTCGGCTTCCTGCGCCTTGATGACGGCTTCGGCGAGCTTGCGGATATCGGGATCTTTTCCATATTGCAGCTCGATCCTGGCCATATCGATCGCGCCCTGGTGGTGCGGGATCATGCCGCGGACGAAATCCGCATCAGCATCGCCGCTATACTCGATCATCATATCCTTGTGCATCTTGGCGTTGGCCTCGCTGAAGGCGTGGCTTGCCGCATCGTGGTTGCCCATCGGCTTGCTCATATCCATCGGTTTGTCTTCGGCAAGGACAGGAGCGGCAATGATGGCGAGCATTGCAGTGAGGGCGATGATTTTCAAAGACATGAGAGTTCCTTCCTCTGTCTGACAATAGGTTTGCCGGGCAGCTGGGCCACCCGATTGGCATGGATTGCTGTGGTGTCAGGACAGTCGGGGAGGCGGCGACTGCGGTGTCGGTTTGTTGTCATCGAGGGCGCGGGCAAGCGCCGGGACGGGATAGCCGAAGATGGACTTTCCGCTGGCCATGACCATCACCGCCGGTGGCAGCAGCAGACAGGCGGCGCAAAGCGGCATATGCGCGGAATTACCGGTGGCGCAAGGGTCTTTCAACGGATCGGCCTTATCAGCCGCCCCAGGCATATTCATGCCTGATATCTCATGGTGCATACTGCCGGTTTCGACGGCGACCGGTGCGTTCATCGACGCACATGTCGGACAGCCCGCCCATGCGGACATGGCGCTGTAGACCAGCCAGCCGAGAAACATCGTGATGAGGGCGAGCATGCGCATGCTGTTTTATAGGCGAAGGCCGGATGCAAGCCAAGCCGACCGGCGATCACATCCTGATCACTACAGCGCCGCGCGTCTTTTCAGACGCGCAAAGCACGATGCGCTAGGTGGCAATGACCTTGTGCTCGATCCGGTAATCCTTGCTCTCTTCGCCGAGCGGCGCCACCGGCCATGTCCAGCTAGCTTTTGCCGGTGGCGGCAAAACGCCATGCAGCAGGTCGACCTCCTCATGCGTCCTCTCGTTGCGATCGATAACGGCATAGGCGATATCGGTCACCAGGCAACTGCGGCAGGAAAGCCCGGAAAGCCCGGCCAGATGTGCCGCGATCAGTCTTTCCACCGTGTCTTCAGGCATTCGCCCGGCGTCAGCTTCATGGCGCCGTTTCACACCGCGACCGATCTGTGACAAGAGGTTGGCAGAAACCACGAGATCGAGATAGGGCACAGCGCGCAGGAAACCGAGCGGTTCGGGCTCGCGGCCGGCGGCAAGTTCATCGTAGCCGGAGAGATCGCGCTCGATCAGCCGGACATTGCGATAGCCCTTGGCCGACAGCCACAGGCGCACCGAGGCGAGATGAACGAGATCGACCAGCACGACGGTGTCGAAATCTCGCGCCAGCACCCCGATCGGTACATCGCGCAACAGGCCGGAACCGAGCACGACGGCGGTCCGCTTCTGCCTGAGATCGGCGGTCGCCGCCAGGATCGCCTTCCGGCTCATCTCCTCATGTTCGGCCCAATCCCCGGCGCAGCGCCCGGCGCGCGACCAGAGATTGACGGAATAGCGGATGAACTTTCGATGCAGCTTGCCGGTCAGCGGCAAGGTCGTGGCATAGAGAAGCGCCTCAGTGATCATGAGCATATCCGCATTTCTGATGGATGCCTCTTCGTTCAATCGATTCTCGCAGCCACATCAAGACCCTTCGCCCTTGCCGCTCCCCGCCCAATCCGCTAGGAAACCGCCACTGTCACAGTCAGTGGAATTCCCGGAAATGAACGACAAGCAGAAGAAACCACAAAAGCTCAAGGCCCGCCTGCCGCGCGGCTTCGTCGACCGGACGGCCGGTGATATCCGCGCCGTCAACGAGATGACGGCAAAGATCAGGGAAGTCTATGAGCATTATGGTTTCGATCCGCTCGAAACGCCGCTGTTCGAATATACCGATGCGCTCGGCAAGTTCCTGCCTGACAGCGACCGGCCGAACGAGGGCGTGTTCTCGCTGCAGGACGATGACGAACAATGGATGTCGCTGCGTTACGACCTGACGGCGCCGCTCGCCCGTCATGTCGCCGAGAATTTCAACGAGATCCAGCTGCCCTACCGCACCTATCGCGCCGGTTACGTCTTCCGCAACGAGAAGCCCGGCCCCGGCCGCTTCCGTCAGTTCATGCAGTTCGATGCCGATACCGTCGGCGCGCCCGGCGTCCAGGCCGATGCCGAAATGTGCATGATGATGGCCGATACGCTGGAAGCCCTCGGCATCAAGCGCGGCGACTATGTCATCCGCGTCAATAACCGCAAGGTTCTGGACGGCGTGCTCGAGGCGATCGGTCTCGGCGGCGACGACAAGGCCGGCCAGCGGCTGAACGTGCTGCGCGCCATCGACAAGCTCGACAAGTTCGGCCCGGAGGGCGTGGCGCTGCTGCTCGGCCCCGGCCGCAAGGATGAATCCGGCGACTTCACCAAGGGCGCCGGGCTTAACCAGGAGCAGATCGACAAGGTGCTGTTCTTTGTCGGCATCAAGGACTATGCCGAAAGCGCTGCCCGTCTCGCCGAGCTGGTCGCGGGAACCGCCAAGGGTGGGGAAGGCGTCGAGGAGCTGAATTTCATCGCGGCACTCGTCACCAGCGCCGGCTATGGCCCTGACCGCATCAAGATCGACCCCTCCGTTGTCCGCGGCCTCGAATATTATACCGGCCCGGTCTATGAGGCCGAACTGAGCTTCGACGTCACCAACGAAAAGGGCGAAAAGGTCGTCTTCGGTTCGGTCGGCGGCGGCGGTCGTTATGATGGCCTCGTCTCCCGCTTCATGGGTCAGCCGGTTCCGGCGACCGGCTTTTCGATCGGCGTCTCCAGGCTGATGACGGCGCTGAAGAACCTCGGCAAGCTCGGCGCGAGTGAGGTCATCGAGCCGGTGCTGGTGACCGTCATGGACGGCGATGTCGAGGCGATGGGCCGCTATCAGAAGATGACGCAGGAACTGCGCGCCGCC
Source organism: Rhizobium sp. PRIMUS64 (assembly GCF_023006465.1). Taxonomy (NCBI): domain Bacteria; kingdom Pseudomonadati; phylum Pseudomonadota; class Alphaproteobacteria; order Hyphomicrobiales; family Rhizobiaceae; genus Rhizobium; species Rhizobium sp. PRIMUS64. The sequence continues at coordinate 10,302 of NZ_JALBGX010000098.1, forward strand.
GGCATTCGCGCCGAGATGTTCCAGGGCAACTGGAAGAAGTTCGGCAACCAGCTGAAATATGCCGATCGCCGCGGCTGCCCTGTCGCCATCATCCAGGGCGGCGACGAGCGCGCCGAAGGCGTCGTGCAGATCAAGGATCTGATCGAAGGCAAGCGGCTCTCCGGCGAGATCGAAGACAATGCCAGCTGGCGCGAAGCGCGCGTGGCGCAGGAGACGGCGCCGGAAGCCGACCTCGTCGCCAAGGTGAAGGAGATCCTTGCTGCGCAGGCCGAGGATCGAAAGAGGGCGGGCGGCAATGTCTGAGGCATTTCCGACACGCTCTTTGCCTATCGTTCGGAGGCCCGCATGCCTCTGATCAACCTCCCCGAATTCTCCAACGACCTGCTTGCCGAATTTGTCGCGCGCAATGCCGAGCGCATCGATACGCCTGTCATTCAGCCGGCCGAACCTTTCCTTGATATCGCCGGCGAGGATCTGCGCCGCCGCATCTTCATGACCGAGAGCGAAACCGGCGCCAGCCTCTGCCTGCGTCCCGAATTCACCATCCCCGTCTGTCTGCGCCACATCGAGACGGCGACCGGCACGCCGAAGCGTTATGCCTATCTCGGCGAGGTTTTCCGCCAGCGCCGCGACGGCGCCAACGAATTCTATCAGGCCGGCATCGAGGATCTTGGCGATATCGACCTGTCAAACGCCGACGCCCGCGCCATCGGCGATGCCACCGGCATTCTCGCCCGCCTGCTGCCGGGCCGTCGCCTGGCGGTGACGCTGGGCGACCAGGCGGTGTTCGAGGCGGTCGTCCAGGCGCTCGGCCTGCCGCTCGGCTGGCAGAAGCGGCTGATCCACGCCTTCGGCAATATGACCCAGCTGGAAGCGCTGCTTGCCAGCCTCGTCAGCCCGCAATTCGTCACCGGGCTGGACGACGATATTGCCAGGCTTGTCGCATCGGGCGACGAGCAGGCGCTGGTCGCCCATCTCGAGCGGGAGATGCAGAAGACTGGCTATTCGACGAATGCCGGCCGTTCGGCCCTGGAGATTGCCCGACGGCTCAAGGAAAAGCTTATCCTGTCCGAAACGCGCCTCGACGACGCGGCCTTCCACGTGCTGGAAGAGTTCCTGTCGCTTGACGTGCCGCTCGTCAATGCGTCCGCGGCCCTTGCCGGTTTCGCCGATGCTGCCGGGCTGAAACTCGGCAATGCGCTCGCCCGCTTCAATGGCCGGGTCGCAGCACTTTCCAATGCCGGCGTCGATCTTTCCTGTCTCGACTATCGCGCCGCCTTCGGACGGCCGCTCGATTATTACACCGGCCTCGTCTTCGAGGTGACGGTGGAAGGCTCGACCGCGGTGCTCGCCGGCGGCGGCCGCTTCGATCGGCTCCTGACTTTCCTCGGCGCAACGGACCGCATTCCGGCCGTCGGCTTCTCCTTCTGGCTCGACCGTATCGAAACCGAAAGGGCAGCCGCATGACCATCACCATCGCGCTTCCCTCCAAGGGCCGGATGAAGGAGGACGCTTCGGCGATCTTCGAACGTGCCGGCATGACGATCTCGGCGGTTGGCAACGATCGCTCCTACCGCGGCCGCGTCGAAGGCTGGGATGATGTGGAGATCGCCTTCCTCTCGGCTTCCGAAATCTCCCGTGAAATCGGCAACGGCACCGTCGATTTCGGTGTCACCGGCGAGGATCTGATGCGGGAAGGTTTTGCCGAGGTCGATAAGCGCGTCGAATTCTGCGCCCGGCTCGGCTTCGGCCATGCCGATGTCGTCGTTGCCGTGCCGGAGATCTGGCTCGATGTCGACACCATGGCCGATCTCGTCGATGTCGCCGCCGATTTCCGCGCCCGCCACTCCAGGCGCCTTGCCATCGCCACCAAATACTGGCGGCTGACCCAGCAGTTCTTTTCGAGCCAGCACGGCATCCAGCTTTATCGCATCGTCGAAAGCCTGGGCGCCACCGAGGGGGCCCCCGCGTCCGGCTCGGCCGATATCATCGTCGATATCACCTCCACCGGCTCGACGCTGCGCGCCAACCATCTGAAGGTGCTCCAGGACGGCGTCATCCTGCATTCGCAGGCCTGCCTAGTACGCGCCCGCAAGGAAAGCCATGCCGGCGAACCGGCTGTGCAGGCAATCATCGAGGCAGTGCGCGACGCCCTCTAGCTAGTGCCATTCGAAAAGCATGCAAAAACCCGCCGTCGGATGACGGCGGGTTTTCGCATTTATGGGAGGATGTCTGCTGGTATCAGGCGGCTGCATAGGCGCCGCGGCGGGCGTCGAGCGAGTAGGCGCCGGCACCGACGGTGGCGAGTAGTATGTACGCGCCGGCCAGCGTGATATTCTTCATGACCATGATCTGGTTGAGAATGTTCACGAGTTCCGTACCACTCGCGTAGGGCAGGTGGAAGGCAATGCCCGTGAAGACACAGAAGGCGGCGAGCAGCCAGCCGGCAATGCGGACCTGGAAGCCTGTGAGAACCGCAAGGCCGGCCAGCAGTTCGAAAAGGCCTGCGACATAGGCCAGCAGGGTTGCTGCCGGTAGGCCGGCACCGGCGATCATGCCCGCAGTACCGGCAGGATCGGTGAGCTTCATGAAGCCGGAAAGAATGAACATGAAAGACAGAAGAATGCGGGCAATCAGGATGATGACGTTGGACATGGATGTTGTCTCCGTTTGAAGGACTCTGGAGATCTGGGTGCCCCGGCACCGGATGGACCTCGGATGTCACCTATGTCGCCTTTTTCTTGCTTTATGGAAAGATAAACGGAAGCGGACAGTTCGTTCAATAATATGGAACGATGATCGGCCATCGCTTGCCTTTGTGAAGCCTCGTCTCCTATGGTCGGCTGATAACATGGAGGCTCCGATGGCAGATCTTTCCGCATTTCCGATCACGACGCGCTGGCCGGCTAGAAATTCCGATATCATCCAGCTCTATTCCCTGCAGACGCCGAATGGGGTGAAGGTCTCCGTCGCCCTCGAAGAGCTCGCTCTCGCCTATGAGCCGCATTATATTTCCTTCGCCGCCAACGAGCAGAAGTCGCCGGAATTCGAATCTCTCAATCCGAACGGCCGCATTCCGGCGATCATCGATCCAAACGGTCCCGACGGGAAGCCGATCGGTCTTTTCGAATCCGGCGCCATCCTGCTTTATCTCGCGGAAAAAACCGGCAAGCTCATCCCTGCTGATGCTGCCGGTCGCTACGAAACCATCCAGTGGGTGTTTTTCCAGATGGCGGGTATCGGCCCGATGTTCGGCCAGTTCGGACATTTCCACAAATTCGCTGCCGACAAGGTCGCCAACAACGCCTACCCGGTGGAGCGCTATCGCGATGAATCCAAACGCTTGCTCGGCGTGCTCGAGGGCCGGCTGAAGGGTCGTCAGTGGATCATGGGCGATCAGTATACGATCGCCGACATCACCACCTTCACCTGGGTTCGCGGCGCCGATGTCTTCTATGGGGGTCGCGAGGTGCTCGAATATGCGAAATTCCCCGCCGTCTCGGACTGGCTGGAGCGCTGCATCGCCCGTCCGGCAAGTGCCAGGGGCCTCAACATCCCGGTCAAGCCGGAGTAACCAACAGATCGCTGGAAAGTAGAAAGGCCGCCCTCGAAGACGTCGGGAGCGGCCGTTGATTTTGCTCTTCCGGCCTATCGCCGGCTCCTGCACAACTCTTTAGATCGGAACCGATTTAAGGAGTTTGCAGCAATTTGCGGGCTACAGCGACTTTTGCGCATCTGAAAAGACGCGTGGCGCTGTCGTGATCTGGCTTGCCCCTTCCAGCTTGAAGCGTGGAAAGATGAAGACGCCAACCATGCTGCCGCTGTATTTCTGCTCAAGCCCGTTCGACTCGCCCATGCAGAACAGCGGCTGGCGGAAGCCGTTCGGCATGATGATCGTCGTCGAAAAACAGAAGGAGGAGCAGAGCGTCGCCGCCTGCTCAAACAGCTCCAATATGTGGCTGCGCTCCTTGGCGTCGTAGCAGCGGATCAGGCTTAAGAGTCCACATTCCTGTGCGGCAAGGCCGTGCAGCATCGCGCTCCATTCGCCGAGACGGAGCATCCCGCTCGAAAAATCTCCAGTCCAGGCTTCGGAAACGGAAAACTGCGCCAACATCTCGTGATTTTGATTGGCGTCATCAAGCGAGCCGGGCGTCAAGGGTGCGGCTGCATTGGCTCTGGCGATCTTAAACAAGGCGTTCCCCAGTTCGGATGCGGCTATTCCGCCGCACGCTCGGCAAACACAAAGAAACAGGATCACGCAGCAGCGGGCATGATGCCCGCGCTTACCTCCGGCGATGATTGCCACGGCCATCTGGCCTCCGTAACCGGAGCCCTTCGAAGCCGAACGTTCACGCATCGCCTTCCGCGCTCCGGTCTCGACTATTGGCGAAAAATTATCGCCGGGCGCGCTTTAATTGCAGCGCGGATTTATAGGGGCTTTTGGACAAACGGCAACGGCTTTTTAAGGGGTATTCGGATTCGCATCCTTTCACGGGATGTCTGCATTTGCGCGCGATTTCGCGAGAAACAGCATCGGAAGATCATCCTTGAGGGTTTTGGAAGCGTTTTCACTCCGCGTCAGGCCGGAAATCTTGCCGCAACACTGTGTTCTCTCGCATGTTGGCAAGCTGAGAAAGACGCGGGCAGCGCAAGCCTGGCGCAAGCTTCGCGCCGCGGAGTCGGCAATAGGAGCCAGGCAAACGTTTCATCGCTATGCCAATTGGGCCGGGCGTCGAATCGCTTTGGACAAAAGAAAGGGCGACCCGAGGGCCGCCCTTCCTGTTCCGGATACCGGAATGGTGGTCAGTGATGGCTTTCGCCGATCACATCATGTCCATACCGCCCATGCCGCCCATGCCGCCCGGCATGCCAGCTGGGGCATCCTTCTTCGGCAGTTCGGCGATCATGGCTTCGGTGGTGATCAGCAGCGATGCGACAGAAGCGGCGTTCTGCAGCGCCGTGCGAACGACCTTGAGCGGGTCGACGATACCCATGGCGATCATGTCGCCATATTCGGATGTCTGGGCGTTGTAGCCGAAGTTGTCTTCGTTCTTGTCGAGGACCTTGCCGACAACGATCGAGGCTTCGTCGCCTGCGTTTTCAGCGATCTGACGAACGAGCGACTGCAGGGCGCGGCGAACGATGTTGATGCCGGCTTCCTGGTCGTCGTTTGCACCCTTGACGGTGATCTTCGTGGAGGAGCGGAGCAGAGCGATACCGCCGCCGGGGACGATGCCTTCCTGAACAGCAGCGCGGGTCGCGTTGAGCGCGTCGTCGATGCGGTCCTTCTTTTCCTTCACTTCAACTTCCGTCGAGCCGCCGACGCGGATGACGGCAACGCCGCCAGCGAGCTTGGCAAGGCGTTCCTGCAGCTTCTCGCGGTCGTAGTCGGAGGTGGTTTCTTCGATCTGAGCCTTGATCTGGGCAACACGGCCTTCGATGTCTGTCTTGGCGCCCGAACCGTCGACGATCGTCGTGTTTTCCTTGGAGATCGAAACCTTCTTGGCACGGCCGAGCATGTCGAGCGTGACGGATTCGAGCTTGATGCCGAGATCTTCAGAGATGACAGTGCCGCCCGTCAGGATGGCGATGTCTTCGAGCATGGCCTTGCGGCGGTCGCCGAAGCCAGGAGCCTTGACGGCAGCGATCTTGAGACCACCGCGCAGCTTGTTGACGACGAGCGTTGCGAGGGCTTCGCCTTCGACGTCTTCAGCGACGATGAGGAGCGGCTTGCCGGTCTGGACGACAGCTTCGAGAACCGGGAGCATCGACTGCAGGTTCGAGAGCTTCTTCTCATGAAGGAGAATGAAGACGTCTTCGAGGTCTGCGATCATCTTTTCCGGGTTGGTCACGAAGTAGGGGCTGAGGTAGCCGCGGTCGAACTGCATGCCTTCGACGACTTCGAGTTCGGTTTCGGCGGTCTTGGCTTCTTCAACCGTGATGACGCCTTCGTTGCCGACCTTCTGCATGGCTTCAGCAATGTCGAGACCGACCTGCTTGTCGCCATTGGCCGAAATCGTGCCGACCTGTGCAACTTCTTCCGAGGTGGAGATCTTCTTGGCCTTGGCCTGGAGATCCTTCACGACGTCAGCAACAGCAAGATCGATGCCGCGCTTCAGGTCCATCGGGTTCATGCCGGCGGCAACGGCCTTGTTGCCTTCGCGAACGATCGCCTGGGCAAGAACGGTTGCAGTCGTGGTGCCGTCGCCGGCGATGTCGTTGGTCTTCGAAGCAACTTCGCGGACCATCTGGGCGCCCATGTTTTCGAACTTGTCTTCGAGTTCGATTTCCTTGGCGACCGAAACGCCGTCCTTGGTGATGCGCGGAGCGCCGAAGGACTTGTCGATGATGACGTTACGGCCCTTCGGGCCGAGCGTTACCTTCACTGCATCGGCGAGAATGTCGACGCCACGCAGCATCTTTTCGCGCGCGGTGCGGCCAAACTTGATTTCTTTAGATGCCATATTCTTAACTCCTGAATTCGAGTTGTTCGGGCAAAGAGCCCGTCAGCCATTTCGGGAAAGCAGGTCGGCCGATCAGCCGATAATGCCCATAATGTCGGCTTCCTTCATGATCAGAAGGTCTTCGCCGTCGATCTTGACTTCGGTGCCGGACCACTTGCCGAACAGGATGCGGTCGCCAGCCTTGACGTCGAGTGCGACAACCTTGCCGGACTCATCGCGCGCGCCGGAGCCGACGGCGACGATTTCGCCTTCCTGCGGCTTTTCCTTGGCGGTATCGGGAATGATGATGCCACCCTTGGTCTTGGCTTCGGACTCAACGCGGCGAACAACGACGCGGTCGTGAAGGGGGCGGAAGTTGGTGCTTGCCATTGTCTAATCCCTCGATCGAATGACATTCGCGGACCGGAGTGGCCCACATGGATAGGTGTTAGCACTCCCTTGCGGTGAGTGCTAGCGACGAGCATTTAGGGATGGCTCCGAAAGGAGTCAATGAGAGCAATCACGAATTTTTGCGCCGGAATTGTGAAGAGGCCGGAGAATAGTCGGAGATTGCGGCCGAAACCCGGCGCAGCCGTACCCCTCCGCCTCGGGATGGGATCGTCAAGCTTTGCCCATCCACTCCCGCCGATCGCCGGTCGAAATCTTCCCATTGGCCGGCAGCAAAGAAAATGCCTTGCCATCGCCTTGCGCCTTTGCAATGTCACCGGTGACTGAAGCAAATCGGGAAATCGGAATGGCGAAGCGGATAGAAAACTTCTCGGAGATAACAAGTCACTATGATGTGGTGCTCTGTGATGTCTGGGGCGTCGTTCACAACGGCGTCGATCCGTTCCCGAAGGCGGCAACCGCCCTTGAAGCGGCACGTGAGAGTGGCGTCGCCGTCGTCCTCATCACCAATTCGCCGCGTCTTTCCTGGCAGGTGGTCGAGCAGCTGCGCCAGATCGGCGTTCCCGACAGCGCCTATGACAAGATCGTCACCTCGGGTGACGTCACGCGAGGGCTGATCTCCGAAGGGCCGAAGACGGTCTTTCTGCTCGGCCCGGAGCGCGACAAGGCGCTTCTCGAAGGCATTGGCGTCGAGCGCCGGCCGGCGGGCGAAGCGCAATCGCTGGTCTGCACCGGCTTTTTCGACGACGAGACCGAGAAGCCGGAGGATTACACCGACATGCTTCTCAACTTCAAAGCCCGCGACGTGCCGATGATCTGCGCCAATCCCGACCTCATCGTCGAGCGCGGCCATCGCATCATCCCCTGCGCCGGCGCCATGGCCGCCTATTACGAACAGCTCGGTGGCAGCACCCGCATCGCCGGCAAGCCGCACCGGCCGATCTACGAGGCGACGCTGGCCGCTGCCCGCGAGCTTCGCGGCGATTTCCCCGTCGACCGAGTGCTGGCGATCGGCGACGGCATGCCGACCGATGTGCGCGGTGCCTTGAATTATGGCCTCGACCTTCTTTACATCAGCGGCGGTATCCACGCCAGGGAATACACCCTCAACGGCGAAACCGACGAGGCGATCCTCAACGCCTATCTCGAACGGGAGAAAGCCGCGCCGAAGTGGTGGATGCCACGCCTTGCATGAAGAGAAGCCAGCCGATGACCGTCTTCCACCGCAATGAAACCCGGGAACCCTTGCCCGCCCATCTGAAGGGCGGCGTCATTGCCATCGGTAATTTCGACGGCGTGCACCGCGGCCATCAATCGGTGCTGAGCCGCGCGCTCGAAATCTCCAAGGCGCGCGGTATCCCCGCTTTGGTGCTGACCTTCGAGCCGCATCCGCGCACGGTCTTTCGGCCGCAGGCGCCGGTCTTCCGCCTGACGCCCGCGCCGCTGAAGGCCCGCATCCTGGAAACGCTGGGTTTCAGCGCCGTCATCGAGTATCCCTTCGACTACGAATTCTCGCAGCGCTCGGCCGATGATTTCATCCATTCGATCCTGAAGGATTGGCTCGGCGCCTCCGAAGTCGTCACCGGCTTCGATTTCCATTTCGGCCGCGGCCGCGAGGGCGGTCCCGCCTTCCTGATGAATGCCGGCCATAGCTACGGCTTCGGCGTCACCTTGATCGATGCCTTCCGCGACGAAAACGCCGATGTCGTCTCTTCAAGCCATATCCGCGCGCTCCTGAAGGAGGGCAGCGTCAGCGAAGTCGCCGGCATGCTGGGCTACCGCTACACGGTGGAAGCCGAGGTGATCGACGGCGAAAAGCTCGGCCGCCAGCTCGGTTTTCCCACAGCCAACATGCGCCTGCCGCCGGAGGTCGATCTTGCCGCCGGCATCTACGCCGTCCGCTTCCGCCGTCAGGACGGCACGCTCCACGATGCCGTCGCAAGCTACGGCCGCCGCCCGACGGTGACGGAAAACGGCGCACCGCTGCTCGAAACCTATCTTTTCGATTTCAGCGGCGATCTCTACGGCCAGCTCTGCTCAGTCTCCTTCTTCGGCTATATCAGACCCGAGCTGAAATTCGACGGCCTCGATCCGCTCGTCGCCCAGATCAAACGCGATGAGGAAGAGGCGAGGGCGCTGCTTGCGGGTGTTACGCCGCTCAGTGCGCTTGATGGGAAACTGTGCTTTTCCTGAGGTCGCCTTGAGTGCGGCTGTCGCTGGGACACCGTCAATTCCAGCCGTTGATGCCGATTGCTAGCCGCCAATTCTTCTCTTCCTTTTCCCGGCAAAAACGCCTATGAACCGGCGCGATGACGAAATTTCGGCTGGCAATGATGATGCGAATTATCGGCCCGGCCTTCCGCGCGCGCTAAGCGGCCGGAAGGTCCGGGTTTTCAGCGCTTGGAAACGAGCGCTTCCGCCACCAGCTATTTCACGCCCGTTGCGCCCTTTCCGGGCCGCCAGAAACGATTGCCAGACATGACCGACACAGCCGAAAAGATCGACTATTCGAAGACCCTCTATTTGCCCGAGACTGATTTCCCCATGCGCGCCGGCCTGCCGCAGAAGGAGCCGGAACTCGTCAAGCGCTGGCAGGAGATGGGTCTCTACAAGAAACTGCGCGCTTCCGCCGCCGGCCGCGAGAAATTCGTCCTTCACGACGGTCCGCCCTATGCCAACGGCAACATTCATATCGGCCACGCGCTGAACAAGATCCTCAAGGACGTCATCAACCGTTCGTTCCAGATGCGCGGCTACGACGCCAATTACGTGCCCGGCTGGGATTGCCACGGCCTGCCGATCGAATGGAAGATCGAAGAGAAGTACCGCGAGAAGGGCAAGAACAAGGACGAGGTCCCGGTCAATGAATTCCGCCGGGAATGCCGTGAATTTGCCGCCGGCTGGATCAAGGTCCAGGCAGAAGAGTTCAAGCGTCTCGGCATCGAGGGTGACTTCGACAATCCCTATACGACGATGAACTTCCACGCGGAATCGCGCATCGCCGGCGAACTCTTGAAGATCGCCGCAAGCGGTCAGCTTTATCGCGGCTCCAAGCCGATCATGTGGTCGGTCGTCGAGCGCACGGCGTTGGCCGAGGCTGAGGTCGAGTATCATGATTATGAGAGCGACACGATCTGGGTGAAATTCCCCGTCGTCGAAGTTGTTGAGTATGAGCATCCCGATGGACGCATGTACCATGACGTTTCGTTAGAAGAGGCGAAGGCTGTTGATCCGTCGGCCGTTTCCTATCGCGAACAATCAATCAGGAACCGTGATCTCCTTGGTGCATCAATCGTTATCTGGACTACCACGCCTTGGACGATCCCCGGCAATAGGGCGATCGCGTATTCGCCCAAGATAGCCTATGGTCTCTACGAGGTTACGGCAGCGCAGAACGATTTCGGTCCGCGTCCCGGCGAGAAAGTAATCCTCGCCGATGCCTTAGCAGCAGATGCATTTGCAAAGGCAAAGTTGGAGTTTAGGCGTCTGCGTGACGTTTCTCAGTCCGATTTTACCGAGATCTCCCGCGTGGAACATCCATTGAGGGGATTGGGTGACGGCTACAACTTTGCTGTCCCGTTGCTCCCCGGCGATCACGTCACCGACGATGCCGGCACCGGTTTCGTGCACACCGCGCCTGGTCATGGCCGAGAAGACTTTGACGCATGGATGGCTGCCGCTCGCATTCTGGAAGCGGACGGCATCTCCACCAGAATCCCCTTCACGGTCGACGATGGCGGCTTCTACACCGCCGACGCGCCGGGCCTTGAAGGCGCCCGTGTCATCGACGATAACGGCAAGAAGGGCGATGCCAACGACCGCGTCATCAAGGAGCTGATCGCCCGCAACGCGCTCTTTGCCCGCGGCCGGCTGAAGCACCAGTATCCGCATTCCTGGCGCTCGAAGAAGCCGGTCATCTTCCGCAACACGCCGCAATGGTTCGTCTATATGGACAAGACCCTTGCCGACGGCACGACGCTGCGTTCGCGCGCGCTCGGTGCAATCGACGATACGCGCTTCGTGCCCGCCGCCGGCCAGAACCGCCTGCGCGCCATGATCGAAGGTCGCCCGGACTGGGTGCTCTCGCGCCAGCGCGCCTGGGGCGTGCCGATCGCCGTCTTTGCCGACGAGCAGGGCGAGGTCCTGGTCGATGAAGCCGTCAACGCCCGCATCCTCGAAGCCTTCGAACATGAGGGCGCCGACGCCTGGTTTGCCGAAGGCGCCAAGGAGCGATTCCTCGGGAATGATCATGACCATTCCCGCTGGACGCAGGTCATGGATATTCTCGACGTCTGGTTCGACTCGGGCTCGACGCACACCTTCACGCTCGAAGACCGTCCGGATCTGAAGTGGCCGGCCGATCTTTATCTCGAAGGTTCCGACCAGCATCGCGGCTGGTTCCATTCGTCGCTGCTGGAATCGGCTGCCACCCGTGGCCGTGCGCCTTACGACGCCGTCCTCACCCATGGCTTCACCATGGACGAGAAGGGCGAAAAGATGTCCAAGTCGAAGGGCAACGTCACCGCGCCGCAGGAAGTGATGAAGGACGCCGGCGCCGATATCCTGCGCCTCTGGGTCATGACCTCGGATTATGCCGACGACCTGCGTGTCGGCAAGACGATCATCCAGACCAATGTCGACGCTTATCGCAAGCTGCGCAACACCATCCGCTGGATGCTCGGCACTCTCGCCCACGACAAGGGCGAGGAGATCGCGTTTTCCAATCTGCCAGAGCTGGAGCAACTGATGCTGCACCGGCTTGCCGAGCTCGACGAGCTGGTGCGCGAGAACTACGATGCCTTCGACTTCAAGAAGATCGCCCGCGCGCTGATCGATTTCGCCAATGTCGAGCTTTCGGCCTTCTATTTCGATGTCCGCAAGGATGCGCTCTATTGCGATGCGCCGTCGAGCCTGCGCCGGCGTGCCAGCCTGCACGTCATCCGCCAGATCTTCGATTGCATGGTGACCTGGCTCGCCCCGATGCTGCCCTTCACCACCGAGGAGGCCTGGCTGTCGCGCAACCCGTCCGCCGTGTCCGTGCATCTGGAGCAGTTTGCTCCGGTCGCAAAGGAATGGCGCAACGACGCCTTGGCCGAGAAGTGGAAGAAGATCCGTACAGTGCGTTCGGTTGTGACCGGCGCCCTGGAAATCGAGCGCAAGGACAAGCGCATCGGCTCATCGCTGGAAGCGGCTCCGGTCGTTCATATCGCCGATCCGGAATTGCTGAAGGCGCTGGAAGGCCAGGATTTCACCGAGGTCTGCATCACCTCGGCAATCGAGATCAAGACCGGCGAAGGACCGGCGGATGCTTTCCGCCTTGCCGAGGTGCCTGAGGTCAGCGTCGTGCCGAAGCTTGCAGAGGGTGAAAAATGCGCCCGCTCCTGGCGCATCACCAGGGATGTCGGCTCCGATCCCGAATATCCCGATGTTTCGGCCCGCGACGCTGCTGCCCTTCGCGAGCTTGCCGCGCTCAAGTGAAGAATATTGCCGGATGAATTGCGCTTTCGCGGTTCATCCGGTAAAAGCTGCCTGAAAATGGCCGGATTTTTGCGTCAGGGGGACGGTTGTCCGGTTGGGCGAGGATTGCACCGGCAGGGCTGGAAGGGTTTTCATGTTAGCAACGCATTGGTTCCGTATGGGCGCCTGCCTGTCTGTTGTAATGGCGGGATGCTCCCTGGTGTCCAGTTGCGCCAGCAGCCCGACCTACGGCACGGACAAGACCGCCATGGAACAGTTGACCGACGATCTCGGCCAGTCCGTGTCGTTGACCGGACCGGACCCGAAGAACAAGGGCGTCAAGTACACGCCGCGGCCGACGCTGGTGCTGCCGGCACAGGCGCAGAAAGAGACCCTCGTTGCGCCGCAGCAGACGGTCGCCAACAAGGACAATCCGCAATGGCTTGAATCGCCGGAGGAGACCCGCGCTCGTCTCGTTTCGGAAGCCGACGAGAATTCGGACAATCCGAATTACCGCTCGCCGCTCGCAAGCTCTGCGATCGAAGGCGGCCGGCGCACGACGGAAGCCCAGACCAAGGCTTATCGCGAAGCCCGTGCCCTGCAGAAGGGCTCTTATGTCGATCAGCGGCGTTATATATCCGATCCGCCGCCCGGCTACCGCACCGTCGACGATCCGGCAAAGCTCGATGATGTCGGCGAGCCCGAGCTCAAGAAGCAGAAGAAGCGCAAGAAGGAAGCAGCTGTCGCCAACACCGGCAAGCAGTGGTGGAACTTCCTGCAATAGCTTTTTCGGCGCCGACAAGGATGACGTCGGCGCGCACCGGCGCTGGGGATTACGGCGCCTCTCTCCTTTGCGAAAAGAACTTTCGCAGCATATCGGCCGATTGGACCTCGTTGAAGCCGGAATAGACTTCCGGGGCGTGGTGGCAGGTCGACTGCCCATAGAATCGCACGCCATTGTCGACTGCGCCGCCCTTCGGGTCCTCGGCGCCGTAATAGAGCCTGCGGATACGCGCAAACGAGATGGCTGCTGCGCACATGGTGCAAGGCTCCAGCGTCACGTAGAGATCGGCACCGACAAGGCGCTCTTGTCCAAGCGCTTCGCAGGCGAGCCGGATCGCGGCGATTTCGGCATGCGCGGTGACGTCTTTGAGCTCGCGCGTACGGTTTCCCGAGCGTGAAACGGCAATATCGTCGATAACGACGACGGCGCCGATCGGCACCTCACCGCGTTCTCCGGCCGCGCGCGCTTCTTCAAGCGCCATCTCCATGAAACGATTTGTCTTCACGATCGCAAGAATTTCCACTTAACCGCAGATGCGTGACCTGATAGACAGGCCCAAAAGGCAGGCAAACAACAAATGACACCCAAAGACAAGCCAAAACGCCCGGGCGCAAAGCCCCCTTCACGGGATATCAGGTCGAAAGCCGGCCCGAAGGCGGACGGCGAGAAGCCGGCAAAGCCTGCGGCCGCACGCGCGATCGCCGCCGAGACCGATGGTGAGGCCAAGGCCGAACGCATTTCCAAGGTGATGGCGCGCGCCGGCGTTGCCTCCCGCCGCGACATCGAACGCATGATCATGGAAGGCCGTGTGACGCTGAACGGCAGGATGCTCGAAACCCCCGTCGTCAACGTCACACTCGCCGATCGGATCGAAGTCGACGGCGTGCCGATCCGCGGCATCGAGCGCACCAGGCTGTGGCTCTATCACAAGCCGGCCGGCCTCGTGACCACCAATGCCGATCCGGAAGGCCGCTCGACCGTGTTCGACAACCTGCCGGAAGAGCTGCCGCGCGTCATGTCGATCGGCCGCCTCGATATTAACACCGAAGGCCTGCTGCTGCTGACCAATGACGGTGGTCTCGCCCGGGCGCTCGAGCTGCCGGCGACCGGCTGGCTGCGGCGCTACCGCGTCCGCGCCCATGGCGAGATCGATCAGGACGCGCTCGACAAGCTGAAGGACGGCATCGCCGTCGACGGTGTGCTCTATGGCTCGATCGAGGCGACGCTCGACCGCACGCAAGGCTCGAACGTCTGGATCACCATGGGCCTTCGCGAAGGCAAGAACCGCGAAATCAAGAACGTGCTCGGCGCGCTCGGCCTCGACGTCAACCGCCTGATCCGCATTTCCTATGGCCCGTTCCAGCTCGGCGACCTGCCGGAAGGCCATGTGATCGAAGTGCGCGGCCGGACACTCCGCGACCAGCTCGGCCCGCGCCTCATCGAAGAAGCCAAGGCGAATTTCGACGCGCCGATCTACAATGCGCCGGCCGTCGCTGCCGAGGAAGAGGCAGAGCCCGCAGCACCGGAAAAACGCGAGCGTCCGCGCCGCGACGAGGACAAGCGCGAACGGGC
>NZ_JALBGX010000099.1:0-24124 GCF_023006465.1 Rhizobium sp. PRIMUS64
CCCGCTTGCTCTTGCCGAGCTCCTGCAGGTGCGGGTAGGACGGCGCCAGCTCTGATATATGCGTCGTCGGGCGGGAGATAAACCAGCCCTGGACGAGGGGAAGATGATGCCCACCTCTATGCCGAAGGTGTCCGCCGCGGCGGCAGCCTGGTCACGGCCAAGGTCGACGACGCCCGCGCCCCCGAGGCGCAGGCCATTCTGCAGGGCTCAAACTGGGTCGACCCGATCGAACGTCGGCGCGCCTATAACGAGCAGGGATGGACCCGGTTCGACGAAACGCTCGATCCATACGCCCCCGAGCAGATCGCGCAGGAGCGCGACCGGTATCGGCGGACCGCCTAACCGGCCTTGAGTTTCAACCCTCCTTGCACGTCGCAAGGAGGGTTGAAGCGGTGATCTCACGCGTCAGCCGGTGCCTCTGGCGGGAGTGGCCCACAGCGAAGTTGGCGGACGCGCTTATAGGTGCATCTGCCGACAACAGAAAAGACCGCCTCATGGCGGTCTCTTCATATGCGATTTCCACGATATATCAGCGACGCTCGACGGCCGCCGCTGCCTTGCGGATGACATCGATGACTACGTCGGGTTGAGAGAGCATCGGCACGTGGCTGCTTTCCACCTCCGTCACCGTCGCGTTCATACGCTTGGAAACCCAGCGCTGGAGATCGGGGTGCACCGTGTGGTCCTGCGTCGCCAAGACGTACCAGCTTGGCTTGGACTTCCACGCGATCTCGTCGGCACTGAGCTTTTGCTGGTGGAACAGATCGGCGACCGGCGCATAGTGCGTGGCCCATACAAGCTTCTGCTCTTCCTCCGAGAGGTCTCCAGCGAAGAACTTGGTTCCGCTCGGCAGCATCCAGGCCCGGCCGTCCGCTGCCTCGACATGGTTGAAGATGTCCGACGGATACTTGGCGAGCTGATCCTGCACGGTCTCGCCGACATCCGGGGCGACCGCGGCGATGTAAACCAGACCAACGACACGCTCGTCGATGCCGGCGGCCGTGATCGTTGCGCCACCGTAGGAATGCCCGACGAGGATGACGGGGCTGCCGACACGATTGAGCGTCCGCTTAACCGTAGCCACGTCCTCCTCGTAGGAGTCCAGGCCGTACTGGACGGCGATGACTTCGTGCCCGTCCGCCTGAAGCGCAGGGATTACTTTGCTGAAGCATGAGCCGTCGGCCCAAATGCCGTGGCAAAAAACGATGGTGGGTTTCGATGATGTAGACATTATCCTGTTCCTTCTTGGGTTGGGCAAATAATTCCGTTGGGGGGCAAGCGAGCCAACGGCTTCTTTCGAAGCTTTTGTGACCAGGCGATGTGCGCCAGGTCGAACTTGGTCGAACAGACACAGGCCGCTAAAGAATGGGTCGTCGTTTCGCCGTTGTGGCGAGGTCGTTCCGGAATATGTTGTTTTGAATGATGCTTCGGCTTGGGACCGAATTATCAGTCAAAAGACGCGGCGGCGTTGGCGATGAACTCGGCAACGACTTTCGGTTGTGAAAGCATAGGCAAGTGGCTTGCCTGAACAACCATGATCTCGGCACCCATACGTTCGGCGGAGTCCTGCTGTACCGCGGGCGGCATCGTGTGGTCGAGCGTCGTGACCATGTACCAAGAAGGCTTGGTGTGCCACGCGCTTTTTGAGATCTTCTCTAATTTACTGCGTGTTCCAAGCGGTCCCTGAGTGGCGTAGACGATATCGGCTTCTGCAGTCGGAAGATCCTGGCCCAGGTATTTGCGCACCCCGTCGCGGGTGAGCGTAACATGCGCGTCGCCCCAGGGCCTCAGTTCATTCACAACAGCCGCAGTCGCATAACCGCTCCACCAGTCGTCGACGGACTGGCCACTGTCTGGCGCAGCGCCGGCGATGTAGACGAGGCCGGCAACTCGACTATGGTTGCCCGCCTCGGTAATGACCGCGCCACCATAAGACTGTCCCACGAGGATGACCGGACCGTCCTGCATTTCAATGGCGCGATGAACAATTGCCACGTCCTCAGAGAACGAGGTCAATGAAAGCTGAACGGCGATTGCATCAATGCTTCGCTCTGACAGTAACGGTATAACTTTATTCCAAGCATTACCGTCGAGGAAATATCCGTGCACAAGAATAACGTTTATAATATTCACGGCTACATCTCCTGTGCTGATGTCGTCTGTTGGCAATACATATGAACTACCTTGGAGATTAGGTCATGGCATTTTATTGCTATATCTGGGATGTTATTGCTTAAGACAGGCCAATGAGACGAAAAATCTGATTTTCGGCTTGATAAGTGTCGAAGTTATCTGACTCTAATGGTAGATTATTGCTTATTTTGTACATTATTGTTAGATCTCTGATAAATGCCTGCGGCCCTGTGCGCGTGCGTATGCAGCAGGGGTGCTACCGACGACCTTTTTGAAACGGCGGGTCAGGTGGCTTTGATCGACAAACCCAAGCTTATCGGCAATATCGGCCAACGATATTTCGGCTGTCTCGATCAATGACTTCGCTTGCTCAATTCTGCATTGCTCCACGTATCGCGCAGGCGTCATACCAATCTCAGCTTTAAAAACCCGGATGAAGTGAAAGCGGCTGAGACCGGTCCGCTTGGCGAGCGAGGAGAGGTCAGGAAAGTCGTGCGTTGTCCGCCCAAGATGCTCGATTACCCGTCGGATGGCTTCCCTGTCGCTGATTTCGCCGGTGTGATCGGAGACTGTGTAAACACCATACATTGTAACGAAATGCACGGTTAGCGCTTCAGCAAGGTGACGTAACAGAGGCATCCGCCATTGAAAATCCGGCTTGCGCATCTCCTCGAGGATCGCGCCGCCGATGTACAGTGCAAACAAATCGTTGGCGTGAAGGATAGAGCCCGTCTGATCATCCCTGCCGCGGAGGGGCTCCCGCAACCGAGAGCCATCACTGAGTTGCTCTGGGTCGATACCGATCCGAAGCATCGGCGGGATAGCGCCTCCAAGCCGTGCTGGGCTACCGGCCGGGACGACAATCAGATCCCCTGCTCTGCAAGATACCTCGCGGGACGCTATGTGCGTTTGAAAGCGGAATTGCCGTGATGATCCCAGCGCCACTAACACTGCATGATGATCACACCCAGGCACAACCAGTTCGACGCCGTGGCTCCCGTCTCTCACATCAAAGTGCAGGCCGCGAGAGGTAGACGACATGCCTGCCGTCGATATGGGCCAGCCGCCGAGCTGGGCTCGGATTTCACCGATACCAGACAGCTCACTCTGGCCCTGAACCTTCATCGCTTTAGCTCCGTATTTAGGCCAGAATTTCCCGGATTTATGCAGCAAATGCCGCAAGACTCCAAGTCAACTAGGGCGTGAACTCATAAAAACGCAGCCATAGTCGGATGGAGGCGGCGGGGTCCGCTCGCCAATGGTTGCATCTCCTGATAAGATCAGCATCACACTTCAGCTTAAGCCTCGATCTGGAGGCCTCGCATGCCCTGCAGCAATGCGCTCGCTCCGTTCGTCATCGCCGCTCTCGTGGCCCTCGGTCCGCCGCCGGCTGGAGCGCAGAACAATGCTCCGCCACCGCCGGCGGCAATCTCCCACAAGGCCAAGCTTTGCCAGATGTGTCACGGTAAGAAAGGTCTGCCGACTGTTAAGAACACGCCGATCATCGCCGGCCAGCACGAGTCCTCTTTGCTGATAGCTTTGCAGGAATATCGCAATGGAGCGCGCACTGACGACCTCATGGGCCGGATCGCGAAGAATCTTTCCGACGACGACATGAAGGCGCTTGCGGCCTACTTCTCCGCACTGCCCTGGCCCGCCTACCGCGAGCCGGCCGACGCAGCGAGCATTACCCGCTTCCAAGCGCTCGACGCCGGGAAGAAGTGCACCTCGTGCCACCGGGAGGGTTTCGTCGGATACGCCAACACTCCGCGCGTCGCAAATCAGAAGCTGGACTACCTGATCAAAACCCTC
Source organism: Rhizobium sp. PRIMUS64 (assembly GCF_023006465.1). NCBI lineage: Bacteria > Pseudomonadati > Pseudomonadota > Alphaproteobacteria > Hyphomicrobiales > Rhizobiaceae > Rhizobium > Rhizobium sp. PRIMUS64. The sequence continues at coordinate 3,946 of NZ_JALBGX010000099.1, forward strand.
TCCGACTTTCGCGATAACAAGCGCCCGAACGTGCCCCGCATGACGGCCTTGGTGCGCAATTTTTCGGCCGACGACATCGCTGCCATGGCTCACTATCTTGCCGGCCTCTGACGATCAGTTCGGGGTCGGCGATCCACCGAACAGGGCCGCCGGCGCGATTGCAGTTGGGATCTGCTTGGCATTCATACGCTTAAGATCACCGAGAGCAGACATCAGTCCTGCAAGGCCCAGTCTGCGACCTGCCAACGCATCTCCCCATGATCAGCAACGACACGACCGAGCCCAGGGAACGGCATGTGCGTGGCAGCGATGAGTGCGCCTTCCGACGCGGCACGCGGAAAGAAGCGATCACGCATGGCTTTCGCAGCGGCACGGTCCTGCTCAAACAGGAAGAACACATCGGTCGCGGCCGGATGCACGACCGGAAAAATCATATCCGAAACCATGATCATGCTCTTCCCGCCATCTTCCACCCGCACGCCGATATGGCCGGGTGTATGGCCGGTTAAGTCGACGATCGAAACGCCCCGCATGATCTCGCGCTCTCCGTCGATCGCTTGGAGCCTCGGATATAGCCGCACGACCTCCTCCGCCATCCTGAAGCTCGTCTGCAGGTATTCAGGCGCGCCGCTGCGCTTGGCCGGATCGGTCCAGTGAGTGATGTCGCGACGATCGATATAAAGCTCGGCTTCGGGGTAGTTGTTCTTACCTCCCAGAACCAGCCCACCCATGTGGTCTTGGTGCATATGCGTCACGATGACCGCGTCGATCTTGTCGGGCTTCAGACCGAGCGCGGCGAGTGCCTGTGGTAACTGTCCGGTCTGCCCGATCGAACCTGCCGCACCGGCATCGATCAGGATGCGGCGCTCGCCATCCTCGACGAGATATTGGTTGAAGAGGAACCGAACCCCACTCGGCCGGGCGGTAAACTGTGCGCTTGCCGCCCTCTCGACCTCGGGCGCTGAGCGCCCCGGAAAGTAGTCATAGGGCATATCGGCATAGCCGTCCGTCAGTGCCGTCACGGTGAACCGACCGATGCGGATCTGTGCGAACGGGTTCATCGCAACAGGCGCCTGGGCAGCTTCCTGCGTCGCCGCACGGGCGGCGGAGTCGCCGAGCAGGCCTCCACCGAGGAGGCCGAGAGGCAGGGCGCCAGCGAAGGCGCGACGTGAAAGTTGAGGCATGACATCTTTCTCCGGATCAGTAGCACGATGGGAGCTACGTCGAGCCCCTTGACGACGCGAATGCTATGACATCCACAATCAACGGGGTATCTTGGCAATGTGGAAACATTCTTCTCATTTTTTGGAAGGCTTCGATGGATCGTTTTGACGCGATGGCGGTGCTATTGGCGGTGGTCGACGCCGGCAGTCTTTCTGCCGGGGCACGGCGGCTGAATGCGCCGCTGGCCACGGTCAGCCGCAAAGTGGCCGATCTTGAAAAGCATCTTGGCGTTCGCTTGGTCGTGCGCACCCGCCGCGGCCTCGCCTTGACGGAGGAGGGGCGCGCCTTCGTCGCCGCGTCACGTCGTATTCTCGAGGAACTGGACGCAGCGGAGCGGCAGGCCAGCGGCGATTGTGGAGCGCTGCGTGGGGGGCTGCACGTGACCGCGCCGATTGCCTTCGGCGAGCGCCATCTGCTGCCAATTGCGCTCGAATTCCTGAAGGAGCAACCCGATATCAACCTGCGGCTGACCCTGACTGATCGGCAGCTAAGCCTGAGGGATGAGCACGTCGATGTAGCCCTACGGATCGGGCACCTGCCGGACAGCGCGATTATCGCAACACGGGTTGGCGCCGTCCGCCGGGTGATCTGCGCGAGCCCCGAGTATCTCGCCCGCCGAGGAGTGCCGCGTCAGCCGGAAGACCTCGCCCCGCATGATGGCATAAGCTTCCAGGGCTTCGCGACCGCCCCGGAATGGCGATACCGCCGGGACGGCGCGGCCTTCGCCGTCGAGCCGCGCCTCAAACTCGCGGTCAACACGACAGAGGCTGCCATTCAGGCTGCGCTGGCCGGTATCGGCATTATTCGCGTGCTTTCTTACCAGATCAACGACCATTTGCGCTCTGGCGCTCTGCGGGAATTGTTGGCGGAGTTCGCACCGGAGCCGCTGCCGGTAAATGTTATTCACGGACCAGCCGATCCGCTGTCGCTGAAGGTGCGGTCCTTCCTTGACTGGATCGGCCCCCGCCTGCGCGCGCGGATGGCAACCTAGCGTCCCGCCTATCAGACGCGTCTCCGTTAATGGCGGTCAGGCTCACTGGTAGTCGATCGTCCTCTGCCGTTCGAGGTCGATCCGAGGAACGTGCTATATGTGCTAGGATGCGGCCCGAAGGCGGAATGCGACGGTCGCACTGCGAGGGGCGGTGTGATCGCACCGGAATTCGCGCGACCGAGAGCCGACGTTGTGTCTTGAAAGGGGAGATGAGGACGATGCCGACACCAGAGCAACCCAGTCTAATCGTTCGACAGAAATCCCCCCAGAATATCGAGTTTCCGTTTGCGTCGCTCTCCGATTGGCTGATCCCGACCGAGCTGTTCTTCGTGCGAAACCATTTCCCGTCGCCGGACCTCGATGCGCGAAACTGGAGATTGCGCGTTGGCGGGGCGGTGGAGCGGCCGATCGAACTTGACCTCGACAGCATCAAGGCGATGCGGAGCACGACTTTCACTGCCGTCGTCGAGTGTGCAGGGAACGGGCGCGTCTACTATGAGCCGCCGAGGGAGGGATTGCAGTGGCAGAACGGAGCCGTCGGCAATGCCGCGTGGACAGGTGTTCTTCTGCGCGACATTTTGGAAATGGCCGGCGTCAAGCGAACCGCATGTGAGGTTCTGCTCGCAGGCGCCGACAGCGGCGTCGTCGACACGAACAAGAAAACAGCTTCTCCCGGCCCCATCGCTTTTGCGCGCAGTCTACCGCTTGAGAAGGCCATGGCTGACAGCACGATCCTTGCCTATTCGATGAACGAGGAGCCGTTGACGCGCGATCACGGCTACCCGCTACGCGCGGTCGTGGGTGGCTGGTTCGGCATGGCTTGGGTCAAGTGGATCACTGATATCACGGTTGTGGAGCAACCGTTCCTTGGCTACTGGCAGGCGCGCGACTATTTCCGTTGGGAGCGCAGCCTCGGGGAACCCACGCTGGTCCCCCTTGCGGAGATGGAGGTCAAAGCGCAGATCGCGCGTCCGGTACAGGGGGCGCAGCTCATCGCCGGCCAACCGTACCGTATTTTCGGAGCCGCCTGGAGCGGAGAGGCTGCTATCCGGCAGGTGCAGGTCTGCACCGGAGATGGCAAGGGCTGGCGCGAGGGAAGGCTCCTCGAAACAGAACGTCCCTTTGCATGGCGCTTGTGGGAGTACATGTGGACCCCTGAAGAAGTGGGGCGATATACACTGCGATGTCGCGCGATCGATGAGGCTGGATGCGTGCAGCCCGACCTCCAGCGTTCCGACTGCGAGAGCTACGCGGCCAATTGGATCATTCCGGTGGAGGTTACGGTCGTTTCCAAGCCACAGACGTACGAGGAGGAATTCGTGATCTAATCACCCGCATGGGGCGGAATGGCGGCTTTTGGCGCAACTGCGACCCGCCTTGTCACTGCGTCATGTCCGCTTTGCAGCAACAGCGACGGGTGGCTCGATGACCATTATGAGGCGCAAACCGGCCATGGCGGCTATTCGGCCCAAACCAGTCACCGCGATGCGGCCTGCATGACATCAGCACCATCCATGACATAGGTCGCATAGCGATGGTCGCGGATCAGGCCTATCTTTTGCTCCCGCCATTCGAGCAGCATGAAATAGGAAGGACCGCCCGGCGGTTCGGCTGATACCAGCAATATTTCCCGGCCTTCCAGCCAAGCCGGTTCGATCCTGACCGGTGGATATTCGGCATAAAAGGTGAAAAATCGACCGACATCGGCGGCACCAGAGATTTCCGGCCGTCGCGCCTGACGAAGCCGAACATCCTCGGCCAGCATGCGACGCAAAGCGTCCCAGTCTCGGGCTTTGAAGAGCGCTGCAAAGTTCAGGACCTCGGGACTCGGCGGTGGCGGAACCTCGGACCGCACGTCGGAGATGGCGCGCAATCTCGCCCGACCGCGCGACAGATGGGCCTTGACGGCATCGACACTCAGTTCCAGCAGCGCTGCGATGTCCGCAAGTGACTCTCCCAAGACATCCTTGAGGATCACCGCGCTGCGTTGCGGCACCGGCAATTCTGCAAAGTGGCCCAGGGCGACCCGCACCGCGTCCTGCCGGATCAGCGCGTCCTCCGGATCGACGGCGCTGATATCGGCCAGATCGAAAGCCATCTCAAGGGGCTCCGATCGGAGCGTACTGCGCTGGCGCAGGGCATCTATGGCTCGATTGTGGACAATGCGAAATAGCCAGGGTCGCAGCGGCGTGCCCGGCGGGATCGAGCCAGCCGTCGCAAATACCCTGGCAAATGCGTCCTGAATCACATCCTCGCCGTCGATCACCGAACCCACCAGACGAGCAGCATAGCGGTGCAGTTCGGGGCGAAGTGCGTCCGCTTCCCTGGAGAGCGCTGCGAGCAGAGTTTTCCTCTCTTCGTCTTCGAGAGCAGCGTCTTCTGTCATTCGATGACCGTCACACCCGTATCCCCACGCACCGCGTAGACCATGGCCCCGGCGAGGCCCGTCCTGCCGATCAGGTCGGCGACCATATCGCCAAAATCCCGCGGCGTCATGTCCGGCCAGGTGGCGGCATGTTCGGCAAATGTCCGACCCGCCGCCGCGGCATAGGCCGCGATGCCGGTATCACCCACACCGGTTCCTGCGAACATCTGCCGGGGAACGATGACCCGGAAGCGCAGACCCAGGCCGAGTTCCGCCGATAGGCCCTCGGCATATTTTGCAATGAACCACTGCGCGCGCTTGGCTCCCGCATAACCGCCCGATAGCGGCGACCCCTGCACGGCGGCTCCGCTGGAGACCAGGACGACAAGCCCGCCCGGCGTCATCGGCAACGTCAGAGCAGCCTGTACCCAGTGCAGCGCGGCCTTGACGTCCACATTCCAGTTGGTCGTGAATGCCTCCCAGCCAATCCGGTCGATCCGTTCCATGGGCGGTTCCGCACCGGCGTTCATGATGACGAGATCGGGTCGCGTCTGCTCCATGATCCGCCATGCCGCGTCGACATCGGTTGCATCAGCCGATATGGCGGTGACGGCCGGTTGCTCGCCTGGCCCCTGCACGGCAGCCGCGTTTCGGGCGACCACTGTGACTTTTGCCGCGCGAACCGCAAATGCCTCGGCGAGCCCCCTCCCCAAGCCGCGGCTCCCGCCGACAACCACGATTCGCTTTCCTTCCAGATCCATCTCTCAGTCCTCATTTGGGTCGGGTCCGACCGCTCGACGGCGGTCACAACAACGACGTTCCAACGAGGTGAAAAGAGTCATCGCCATTTGCGATTTGTGGGGCCACCATCAAAAAGTGTGACTCGACCGAAGTTCGATGGTGATCGATCTCGAATGGATTTTCGCGCCGGTCATGCCAGCGACAATACAAATCGAGAGGTTTCACAGTCGCGAAGAGACAAACCGCGAGGCGTATGACTGCTTCTTGCGTGGCCGGGAGCTGTGGCACCGGCTGACGAAGCAAACGAACAGCGACACCCGCGACCTTCTGCAACGTGCCGTCGAACCGGACCCGAACTTCGCCTCGGCGCACGCCTTCATCGCCCTTCACCGGTGGAGGTTACGGTCGTTCCCGAGCCACAGACGTACGAGGAGGAATTCGTGATCTAATCACCCGCATGGGGCGGAATGGCGGCTTTTGGCGCAACTGCGACCCGCGTTGTCACTGCGTCCTGTCCGCTTTGCATGTTCGCCAGGATCAGGCTGGGACCAAGCCACGCACCACACGGAACATCATGGGAAATGATCGGGGTCCATCGGGCAAGCCAACCAGATACCCGGCACGAACATGCTGTTCGATCGAACCGCGCGCGTCGTCCGAAAGTGCCATCAATGTGCTTGTGGTGCTGCCTGGGCCGTCGGTGAACGTAGCCCAATAATCCGCGAAGGACGCATACTCACAATCCACGACAACGGGAATCTCCGTCACGTCGACGAGTCCGATCTTCCGCCACAACGTCGCCTGACCATTAGGCCAGAAGAGCTGGCGCCCCGCCCGCATAGATCTCAGCCTGTCGAAGTCGGTCTCAAGCACGGCGCCGGTGTTAATGACGAGATCGAAGGCGGGCATGCCACCCAAGAACTGAGTAACGGCGGACGCGACCACGCCGCCTGGACGGGTCACGCGCTTCATCTCGGCAACGACCTGTTCAATTTCCGGGATAACGTCCAGGGCCAGCGTGGAAACGGCCGCATCGAAAAAGTCAGTGTCGAACCGCATGTGCCGGACATCGCCGTGTTCATAGGCGATATTGGGGTGGGATCGTCGACGGCGGGCTCCTTCCAGGTATCCCTCAGATGCGTCAACACCGATCACATGCGCTCCCGCCTCGGCCAGTGCTTTCGACAACACACCTGTCCCACATGCTACATCGAGCACGCGACTGCCCGGAGCAATATTAGCACGGGTGAGAAATGGGCTTGCCAGATGTTCGCTCCAGCGCCCTATGAATGTCTCGTAGACGTCGGGATCAGCCCAATTATATCGTAGTTCTGCGGCTTCCATGGCTTGCCATCCTCTCTCGATCAAGAATGGACGGTAACACGGCCATTCGGTCGCGCGTATTGCCGTCACACCGGGTAATCCAGCGAAACCTTGTTAACGCTTCTCAAGAAAATACGACACAGCCGGCGCGATGCTGAGATTGATGGACAGCCGGATCGTCTGGATCGCCCTTCAGGGCGGTGAACCCGTGGCAACAGCAAGCCTTGACGGGGATATGGTCAGGATTAGAGACGATAGCGGAATGCGAGAGCCGAGGAGGCTGCTTCCGGGAGGTTTGCTCTCAAGCGTTCTTCCAACCAATCGACGCATGAATGGACCATTTCAATCCGAGGCTACGCTTATGCCGTTGCGTCCAGATTTTCTTCCCGGACCTGTAGGATGCGGTCGACCAACCCCCATTCCAGAGCTTCCTCTGCGGTCATGAAACGGTCGCGGTCCATCGCGCGTTCAAATTCCTCATAGGTGCGTCCGCAATGCTCGGCATAGAGACGTGTCATCCGGTCCTTGGTCCGTCTGATTTCCTCGGCATGGATGAGCATGTCCGATGCCTGTCCCTGAAAGCCACCGGATGGCTGATGGACGAGGATGCTTGCATTGGGCAGTGTTGCCCGCTGTCCGGGTTCACCCGCCATCAGCAGGAACGATCCCATCGAACGGGCTGTCCCCATGCAAAGCGTATGCACCGGAGCGCGGATGTAACGCATGGTGTCATACATGGCGAGGCCGCTCGTAACCATGCCGCCGGGGGAATTGATATAGAGGCTGATTGGCTTCTTGGGGTTTTCCGCTTCGAGGAACAACAATTGTGCGCAGACCAGCGCAGACACGGTGTCGTTCACTTCGCCATTCAAAAAGATGATCCTTTCACGAAGAAGGCGGGAATAGATGTCGAAAGATCGCTCCCCTCTGCTTGATTGCTCTACCACCATAGGGACGAGTTGCATCGCTTCGCGCATAGGCGAACTCCAATCTTCCGGAATTTGAAGGGAGGCTCGCCGCGTCAGGCGGCGAGCATGAGGGACAGGCTATTATTGTTTGCGGCGGTGCCGGTCATCCGATCGAACCTGACGTCCGTAAGCTGGTGAATGATCCGCAGCTTGGTTCCGCCGGTGGCGTTGGGGGTAATCCGAAAGATGACCACGCTTTCAAGGAACGGCGGATCGCTTTCGCGCATCCGGTAGCGGACCTCTTGCCCCGGCGTCAGAGACGCAGCCTCCGGATCGGCCAATGCCTCTTTCGGCAACCAGTTCTCTCGAAACTCCGGAATGCTTATCGCGCGCCAGACCTTGTGCGGCGGCTCGTCGATTTCGTACTCAAGCTCGATGCCCCTGTCGTAATCGTCGGTCTTGCTCTCGTTCATTGATCCATATCCTTCAGCAGAGCTTTGAGGGCGTCGATGCGAGCGGGCCAGTAGGCGCGATACTTCGCCAGCCATCCGGCAATGAGTGCCAAGCCTTCTGGATCGACCTCGTAGTTCACAAAGCGCCCCTGTCGTTCCTCCCGCACCAGTCTCGCGCTCCGCAGAACGGAGAGGTGTTGGGACATGGCAGGCTGACTGATCGTCATGCCATCGCGCAAAGCGCTGGCATTCATGCTTCCGGTCGCCAGCTTCTCAAAGATCGCGCAGCGGGTGGGATCAGCCAAAGCCTTGAAGATGTCGTTCTCTATCATGCCAACACATAAGCACATACTTATGCGATCCGCAAGGCTTCTCCGCTCATTTCCAGCTGAAAGTGCCGCCGGAAACGCGGCGCCTGCCGGGCTTGCGGCAACCGACGGCACCACGATGCCCGGATGACGGTGCCGTCCTAAACAGTGTGTCGGACGTCGACGCCGCTGGTACGGGATACGACCATGCCCTTTTCGCAAGACAAGTGTCGGTATTGGCTTTGCTTACTCGTCTTTACAAGGTGGCTCCATGCGACGGGCCAAGGCGCAGAACGACAGGAGGGCGAAATGAACAGGACAAGGGTTCGGTTGGAAGACCGGGGGCTGGTCGAATGCCCACGATGGCATGACGGCGAGCTGTGGTTCGCGGATTGGACAAGCGGTGAAATTCTCGCCTTGAGCGAGCACGGAACGGTCAGAGTGGCGACAACCGCGAAAGCCCCGCCCCTATCATTCGACTTCGGACCACAGGGCGACATGTACGTCATCGCGTCAGGGGCATCGCACTTGCTGCGGTTTGACGGCTCCGGACTGGAAGAGTTCGCCGAGCTGGGAGCGAATGGCTGGAACGAGATCGTGATCGATCCGCAAGGCCGTATCTACGTCAACGGACCCGCGATCCTGCTGATACATCCAGACGGGACGGTCGAAACACAAGCGGAAGGCTTTCAGTTTCCGAACGGAATGGCTCTCTCTGCGGACGGGCGCACACTGGTTTGCGCCGAAAGCTGGGCGAAACGGCTGACATCGTTTGACGTCGCCGCCGACGGGCGACTTTCGCATCGAAGGGTTTGGGCCGATCTTCTCGGGTGGCCCGATGGCATATGCTTCGACGCTGAAGGGGCGATCTGGTACGCCGACGTACCCAATGCCTGCTGCTGCAGGGTTCGTGAAGGCGGCGCGCTCCTCGATGACGTGAAGCTCGATCGCGGCGCCTTCGCCTGCATGCTGGGTGGACCTGATCGAACCACCCTCTACATAACTGCCGCCAGATGGTTCGGGATGGACAAGATGGACCAGATGGGCGGAACTGGCCAGCTGTTGTCCGTCGAGGTCGAGACGGCCGGGGCGGGTTGGCCTCACGGCTAGGTCAGCCACCCGCTTCGAAAAGCACAGCGAAAACTCCCGTTGAACTTTCCGGGATCGGCGTAGTGCTGGCGCACCTGATCCATGGTGACGTAGCCGGTGCCGAACCGGTGGATCGGGAACGGGTTGCCGTTGAAGCGAAAACCACCTTGCTACTCGCCAGGACGGGGAGGAAGCTCGCGCGTTCCATCATGGACGGTGGGGTTATTTGATGGAGCTGTCGTTGGAACAAGCTGTTAGTCGACCGATAAACCAGCGTCCTGCGGGGCCTGGCGGATCGTCGGATCGATAGGCGATGGACACTGGCAATCGAAGTCCGCCTGCAGGTAAATCCTCGATGATCAGCGAGACCAGCCGCCCTTCCTCGATATCCGTCTTCACGGCATGTTCCGGCATCCCGCCCCAACCAAGGCCGTTGATCAGAAAGGTATGTTTGGCGAAGAGGTCGGCCAGCCGCCAGGTCTGCGAAGACATCACGCCGAATTCACGCCCGGCCGATAACTCCGTACGATCGGTGAGGATCAGCTGGACATGCTGCTCGAGTTGGCTCTTGGAAATCGGCCCTTCGATCAATGATAACGGATGGTCTGCGGAAGCAACGATATTGAACAGGATACTGCCGAGAGGCTCGGTTGCGATCCCTGACGGCATGACCGGCAAAGAGCCAACGATGCCGACATTGGCTCTTCGATCAAGTATAGGCTCCACCGTACCACCAAGCGCCTCCACGAACAGACGCAAGGGAACAGTTGGGAAACGCTCGCGAAAGTCCTTTGCTGCCTCGGCGATTATGTGGATGGGAAAGAAAACGTCGATGACGACGGACAGCTCTGCTTCCAGCCCGGTGGCCATCCCCTTCGCGTAGGATTTGAATATGTCCACCTTGGCGATGATCTCGCGGGCTTTTGGAAGCAGCAAATCTCCTGCTCCGGTCAATCGAGGATATCGGCCATCTCGATCGAACAATTCAACGCCGAGTCTAATTTCCAGGCTGCGAATGAGTTCACTGACGGCCGACTGGGCCCGCCCCAGTCTGCGGCCTGCCGCAGAGAAGCTCCCTTCATCGACAGTCACCACAAAAGTGCGCAATTGATCGAGCGATATTCCGTCCAATCTCTGTTCCCTTCACCAATACCGATATGGGTGTAATATCGGATTACACGATGGTATCCATCATTAAATATCGGCTTTCCCAATGCTTTCCGCCGTGTGATGAGAGGGAACAGACAATTATTTGGTCCTGCCCATGGCAGATAGGGAAAGTAGACACCGATGACAGCCGCATATTCTCCGCTGATTTCACAGAGTAAAGCCGTCCGCGTTGCATCCTGGGCTCTGCGCCTTCTTTCTGCTGCCGTGTTCCTGGCGGCCGGGGGCGCAAAGATTGCCGGGGTGCCGATGATGGTGGCGATTTTCGACCAAGTGGGTTTTGGTCAGTGGTTTCGCGTGTTGACGGGCATCGTGGAAGTCGGCGGCGCGATCGCGCTGCTGGTGACCGCAAGCACGGCATTCGGCGCTCTGACGCTTGCTGTCACCATGGTGTTCGCCGTCCTCACTCACCTTTTCCTGATCGGCGGCAATCCATTGCCAGCAGTAGTGTTACTGGCGATGACCGGCACAGTGGCGTGGCTCCACCGTCGCAGCTTCGCTGTCATTTTGGATGCCCTGCGTTAAACGCCAGGCGGTTCAATCACTAGGAATCACCGTCAATGCGGGCGCGCACTTTGCTCGCAATGAGTTTCAGCTCTCGTCAGAGGCACTGATGATGCGTTTCACTGTTTTTCTCCTTGCGTGTTTATGTCTGGCATCTTGCCACACAACCCAAATGGGCCAGTCGCTGGGCTGGAAGGAGCCACAACGCGGCGACACGACGGACGCCTACTGAGCGTTCACTGCGATTGAAACTTGGAAGGAGTTCTCCTTGGAAATCGGTATCGATAGTTTTGCGATGCTTTTGACCGACCCTGCGACAGGCCGGTTGCAGTCGGCCGCCGATCGTATGGCAAGCGTCCTCGCCGAGGTCGAACTGGCAGACCAAGTGGGGTTGGATGTGTTCGGGATGGGTGAACACCACCGTGCAAATGCTCTGGACTCAGCGCCGGCGATAATCCTGGCTGCTGCCGCAGCACGGACGAAATCGATCAGGCTGACAAGCGCAGTCACAGTCCTTGGCGCGGCCGACCCCGTCCGTGTCTTTCAGGATTTCGCCACTCTTGACCTAATATCTCGCGGCCGAGCCGAGCTCGTTGTCGGTCGTGGTTCGTCCGTTGATGCCTATCCATTGTTTGGATTCGATTTGCGCGACTACGACGCGCTCTTCGTCGAGAAGCTCGAGCTTCTGCTCAAGATCAGAGCCAACCCCAAAGTCGACTGGCAGGGCCGTTTCCGCCCCTCGCTGAAGGGTGAGGGAATTTATCCGCGTCCCTATCAACACGATCTTCCAATCTGGCTCGGCGTGGGCGGAACACCGGGGTCTTTCGCGCGGGCTGGAACGCTTGGCTTGCCGCTGATGATCGCGATCATCGGTGGCAGCTTCGATCGCTTCCGGCCTCTTGTGGAACTCTATCGCGACGCTTGGCGCGACGCTGGCCATGATCCGGACAAGCAGAAGATCGGTGTCCATGCTCTCGGCTTTGTCGCAGAAACCGACAAGGCTGCGAAAGAGGCGTTTTTCCCCGGCTGGTTTCAGATGTTTACGGAAGCGGGAAAGGAACGAGGGTGGCCGCCGCCGACAGAGGCGCAATTCGAGCACATGTGCAGCCCGAACGGCGCGTTCCTGGTCGGCAGTCCACAAACGGTGGAGGACCGGATAGTCGCCGCAGACAAGGCCTTGGGAGGCGTGTCGCGGTTCACCTTTCAAATGAGCACAGCCGCACTGGATAATGACGCGATGCGACGCTCCATCGAGCTGCTTGGCACTGAAGTTGCACCGAAAGTTCGTAAAGCAACGACCTGGCGCCAATCGGCTTGATAGAGCTGCAAAAGAGCGTCATGAGCCAAGACCGGTCAGGCGCTTGGCTGATCCGGCTTTACGCCGAGAAGCTCACCTCGGCCTGCGCAGCTCGTCCCGGCGAAAGCTGAGACAAGGGCATTCTCAGCCCCGCCGCCTTCCCTTCGATATGGTGAAACGCCGCCGCAGTACGGCGCCGGCGTGCCGGGCGGCGAGCATCCTCCGACAGGGTGCCTATCGTGGCGGCGACCGGACATGAAGGTCTTTCGGGCTTCATGGCGGTGCTCAAGCGGAGATGCCGACCATTTTGAGTTTGTCGCAGAAGCTCGCTATGGCTTTTTCGACGCCCCCGCCGCAGGGAAACTTGAATGGTCGCGAGGCAGCCGCAGCCAGCTTATCTGCACAAGCGCGGGAGAACCGATATCATCACCTTGTGTAAGTTTTCAAAAAGCGGTTAGCTGCCATCGTTGAGCTTCGTGTGCTGAGACGTGTCCGCATTCCGAGGAAAATCTCGTGCACTGGTCGAAACCGCTAAGACTGCATCTCGGCGTCCTGGTCGTCGCATCGCTGCTGTGCACGTCGACGCCGATCATCTGGATGGCCTTCAGCCATGGACGCGATGCTGCGGTGAGCGCGGGCGTGCAGCAGATGCGCGAGATGAGCTTGCGGCTGATCGAGGGATACCGGAATACGCTGCAGGGCGGCACCGAGGCGGTCGCACTGGCCGCGACGCTGCCGCAGCTTACTTCCCCGCCGCCTCAAGATATCAAGGCAAAACAGCAATTCTTTCTGGAAGTTCTGCGAAACGTCCCGAACGCGACGAGCATCTACACGGGCTATCCCGATGGCTCGTACCTGCAGGTCATCAATACGGTAAGGGACGATGTTCGCCAGACCCTCTCGGTGCCTGAAGGCACGGCATTCGCGGTCAGAACGATTGCACAGAGACAAACGACCGACGTCATATCGACGCTTCGCTTTCTCGACAGCCAAGCCATTGAGATAGGGGCGAGGACCGTCGAATATGCATCCTTCGATCCGCGGCAACGCCCGTGGTATCAATCCGTCGTTCAGGACGGTATCCCGGTTTCCGTTGGACCCTATGTCGCCGGCACGCTCAAGGTTCCGACGCTGACAATCGCAGCACCGATGCGGGACAATGGCCAGGTGGTGGTCGGCATCAACATTCACCTGCAGACCGTCAGCCGCCTGCTGGACGCGGGTCAGATTTCGCCGCGAGCAAGAGCCTACATCATCAATGGTGGCGGTGATCTCGTCGCCCATTCCGACCCGGCTGTCATGAGCAGGATCATCGGACTATGGTCGAGAACGGCAGGCGCCTTTGCCGCGAGCGCAAACGGTTTCGACACCAGCCTCGCAACCGTGGCCCGGCTCAGGCAGGATCCCGCCTTTGCCAATGGCGGCCTGGCGCGGGTTGATTTCGATGGTGAAAGTCATCTGGTGCAGATTGCCCCGGTCAGCGTGTCTGGCCTGTTTCAGGGAAGCGTGGCCGCAATCGTCGTGCCGCTGGAGGACCTGGTGGCCGAGGCCAATCGGCTGCTTGTGCGCAATCTCCTCATTGCCAGCGCCTTCGTGATTGCGGGTGTCGCTGCAACGGTGATGCTGTCGCGCATGGTCAGCCGCTCCCTCTATCGCCTGGCGGACGAGGCGCGCAGGATCGGCGATCTCGACGTCGGCGAGAAGGGCGTCTCCCATTCCTTTATAACGGAGATCAACACGCTGGCGAGCGCGCTGGCGGCAAGCCGCCATGCCATCGGCCAGTTTGCCCTCTATGTTCCGCGCGAAGTCGTCAGGCGGATCATCGATCCCCAGGGAAGAACCGCCGTCAAGGCGCAGCGGCAGGATGTGACCGTGCTGTTCACCGACATCCGCGACTTCACCACCATCTCCGAGCAGCATTCGCCCGAGGACGTGGTCGATACGCTGTCGGCCTATTTCGAACTCTTGAACACCATCGCCGAGCGCCATGGCGGGACCGTCGTGCAATATCTCGGCGACTCCATTTTCGTCATGTGGAACGCCCCTGTTCCCGATGCCGGACATGCCGAAAACGGCTGCCGATGCGCGCTTGCCATGAAAGCGGCGGTCGACGACTTGAACGAAGCCAATCGTCAAAATGCCCGTCCCGCCCTCGTCACGCGATTTGGATTGCACACCGGCCCGGCGGTCGTCGGCAGTTTTGGCGCGATTTCGCGACAGCAGTACACAGCCATGGGCGATACGATCAATGTCGCCTCACGGCTGGAGGGACTGAACAAGGACTTCAACACCTCGATCCTGGTGAGCGCGGCCACACGCGACGCGGTCGCCGACCGCTTCCACCTTCGCCCGCTTGGCCTGGTGCAGCTCAAGGGGCGCGCCGAGAAGGTCGATCTATGGGAGCTTGTCGGGGATGCCGATCACCTTACCAATCCGTAAGTTGAGGCCGAAGCCTGATCAGCTAGATTGGTCCCCCAGGCATCCGGGAACGATCGGGCTGATGCGAATCCTGCTTATCGAGGACGATACCAAGACGTCCGATTATATCGCCAAGGGTTTTTCCGAGGCCGGGCATGTCTGTGACGTGTTCGGCGACGGCCGCGATGGGCTGTTTCAGGCGCAGCGCGAGGCCTATGACATCATCGTCGTCGATCGGATGCTGCCGGGCCTCGACGGTCTGGCGATCGTGCGTTCACTTAGGGCCGCCAAGGTCGGCACATCGGCGCTGTTCCTGACATCGATCGGCGGCGTCGACGATCGGGTCGAGGGGCTGGAGGCGGGCGGCGACGATTATCTCGTCAAGCCCTTTGCCTTCTCCGAGCTGATGGCGCGCGTCAATGCGCTTGGCCGGCGGCCGCCGGTGCAGGAGCAGAGGACGGTGCTGAGGGTTGCCGATCTCGAACTCGATCTGATCCGGCGGGAGGCCCGCCGCGCCGGCCAGGTGATCGAGCTGCAGCCGCGCGAATTCACCCTGCTCGAGGTGCTGATGCGCGGCGAAGGCCGGGTCATCACCAAGACGATGCTGCTGGAGCGGGTCTGGGATTTCCACTTCGATCCGAAGACCAGCGTCGTCGAGACCCATATCAGCCGGCTGAGAGCCAAAGTCGACAAGCCGTTCCAGGCCCAGCTTCTGCATACGGTTCGCAACACCGGATACAGCCTGCATGCGCCTCGAACAGGATGATTTCAGGCCCATCGGCCTGAAAATCTCAAATCCTGTTCGCAATTTAAAGAGTAAGAGCATGATGTCGTCCGAAAACCGCGCACACTTTTCGGCATCATGCTCTAGCCTGCGCCGGAGCACGCCGTTCCGGCTTGCCGTCACTTTCGGCGTGCTCTTCGTCGTCACCTTCATGTTGAGCGGCGCGATCATCTATCACATGCTGCGCCTCGGCCTCGGCCGCGATCTCGACCAGTCGCTGACCGAGATGAATTCGCTTGTCGTCTCGACCTATGAGCCCAACGATACCGAGGATCTGGTCAACACGCTGAACAATTATGCCAGCTTCCAGTCGACCGCCGACGGGCTCTACTCGCTGACCGACCATGCCGGCAAGAAACTCGCCGGCAATTTCGCAGCCCCCCGTATCCCGAACGGCGTCTATACCGTCACCTCCAGGGATGTCGGGCTGAAGGGGCATGAACGTTACCGGATGCAGGTCTCGACCATCGGCCCCTACAGTCTGGTGGTGGCGGAAAACTTCAACGATGTCGACGAGATGCTGCGGATCGTGCTGGTGAGCTTCGAATGGGCCGCCGCGATCGTCGTGGCGACGGCGATCGGCGGCGGCGTCTTTCTCGCCGTTCGCGCCCAGGCGCGGCTCGACCGGGTCGCCCTCACCATGAACGATGTCTCGCTTGGCCAGCTTCAGGCCCGCATCGCGATCACCGGAAACGGCGACGATCTCGATACGGTGGCGATCCAGATCAACGCGGCGCTGGAACGGCTGCAGCGATTGGTCGAGAGCATGCGGCAGGTGAGCGCCGATATCGCCCATGATCTGAAGACGCC
Organism: Rhizobium sp. PRIMUS64; assembly: GCF_023006465.1. Taxonomy (NCBI): domain Bacteria; kingdom Pseudomonadati; phylum Pseudomonadota; class Alphaproteobacteria; order Hyphomicrobiales; family Rhizobiaceae; genus Rhizobium; species Rhizobium sp. PRIMUS64. Next base: position 20,327 of record NZ_JALBGX010000099.1, read on the forward strand.
TCTCAACAGGCTGCGCCTGACGCTGGATGCCGCGGTGGCCGGCAACGACCAGCAGGCGGATGTTTCGGCGCTGCTTGACGAAGCGCGACACGAGAGCGACCGGATCAACGCCACTTTCGAGGCGCTGCTGCGCATTTCCCAGATCGAGGCCGGCGCCCGCAAGGAGCGTTTCCAGGCGACCGATATCGACGCCGTGCTTGCCGTGATTTCCGAGGTCTATGTCGACGTCGCCGAAGACGCGCTGATGGCGCTTGATATCGCGGAGCGCTGTCCCGCGCTCATCCGCGGCGACCGTGACCTGCTGACGCAGATGATCGCCAACCTGGTGGAGAACGCGATCAACCACTGCCCGGCCGGAACCGGCATCACGGTGTCGCTCCGTTGCCAGGGCGGCCGCGCCATCGTCTCGGTCGCCGATAGCGGCCCCGGCATTCCCGCCGGCGAAAGGGACAAGGTCTTCCGGCGTCTCTACCGGCTCGACAAGAGCCGCACGACGCCGGGAAGCGGGCTTGGGCTCAGCCTCGTCAAGGCGATCGCCGAGCTGCATGCGGCCGAGATCACCATGGCGGACAATCATCCCGGCCTCATCGTTTCGATCGGCTTCCCGCTGATCTCGGCTGAGAAGCCCTAACCTCTCATCCCGGGGGAGCGGTTCTAACCGCTCACCCCGGAGGAGCGGTCCTGACCGCTCAGCCGCCAAGCCGCGAGACGGCGGAAGCGACGAGCAAACCGGCGCACCTCAGCCGCGGTTCGATATGGCAGGACACTCCACGGCCGGCGGCGGCCCAGCCGATAGGTCGAAAGCCCCGCCTGGATCTGGGAACAGGGATCGGCCCTTTGGCTGACCGGCAGCGGATCGACGAAGCAGGCGCTCAGCCCATCATCGAACTCCAGATCGAAGGCGAGATCATAGGGCAGACGCATGGGCATGAGCATATCGGCAATCCAGCCTGCCGCCTTGCGATTGATCAGATAGGCGCCGGACCCCTTCTCGCGGGTGAGCGCGATGGCAAGCGAGCGTGACGCGGTCAGCGGCTCCACCTTGTGCTTTTTCCCGGAACTGACGGTCGACAGCCGCAGGATGTCCCAGCGCGCCTGGTGCTCAAGAGCGGCCTCGAGCAGCTCGGCCAGATCGTCATCGAAATCGAGATCGTCTTCCAGAATGAGCGCGAACTCGGCATGGCTTCCGAGGAAGCGCTTGGCGCATTCGACATGGCTGAGATAACAGCCGATCTCGAAAGGGTTCGGCCGGCGGCCGTGCCGGCTGAGATAGGCTGCTTCGTCGAAGCCCGGATGCGGCAGGCTCAGCCCTGCCCCATCGACCGCCGCCACGCGCTCGAAGGCAAGGCCGAAGCTTGCCAGCAGGCGTTCCATTCGAAACCGGCGCAGTGGCGCGCGGTCGAGATTGATCAGGTAGGTATTCATCCGCAGGCTGACCGGATGAAGGGCCGGCATAAGGGCGGCAGGTGCGGTGCGCATGTTCATGAGAGAGCTGACCTTCGACTTGGCAATGATGGCGCCAAGCCTGCGCTCCAAACCTCACGGGGACCTCGCTGGAACTATACATTTTGGTAAAGTGCGAGGGTCGAACGGCCGAGGCTGCATTTCTTACGGATTGGTATGATCCCGGCAAAGTGCGCGTGAGAATGCCGCGCTACCAGCTCTCGTGCGGCACGCAGTGGACGCCTCCCTTCCCGCGATCGAAACCGACAACCAGCGAGCCTTCGATGACGACAGCGACCCACTGCGTGCCGCCCCGGATGATCCCTGGCTTGAGCAACCGGGTCAGTGCCTGCCTCCTCATTGATCAGAGTCGAAGGTGGCGTGTTGAAACTCCATCTGTGTCTTCTCAAACCAGCATCGACTGCTGGGCGGAGATACCCGCCGTCGCGCCCTGCGATATTGCCGTGGTGACCGAGGCCATGAGGGGGTTTGCAAGATCGCCGGCAGCGTAGATACCGGGCGTGCTGGTTTCGCGGCGCTCGTCTACCTTGAGGGCGACGCCGAAGGGCGTATTGACCGTGGCGAGGCCCAGTGAGTCATGCAGGCTTGCGGACGGCTTGTTGCGCGGATGCGCGAACAGGATGTCGACCGCGACATTGCGGCCGCTCTCGAGATTAACGGTGGTGATATGGCCCCGGTGATGGGCGATTTCGGCGATGCGGCCATCAACGATAGGTATGTTTCGGCGCGCCAGATCGGCCCGGATATCGGGTGCAATGTCGTGACCATCGGCGAAGACCGTCAACGTGTCGGTCCAGTCGTGGTACAGCCTGACATAATTGTGCGACGGCGGGCCGGACCAGACGAGGCCCCAATGCTGGCCGGCGACTTCAAAGCCATCGCAATAGGGGCAGGGCACGATGGATGTGCCCCAGCTTTCGGCAAAACCCGCAACAGCAGGCATCTGGTCGGCAACGCCATAACTCAGGATCAGGCGGCGCGCCCCAAGGCTTTCGCCATCGCCAGTGAGGACGGAGAAATTGTCGATGGTGCCGGAGATGCCGTCGGCCCGGGCATTGACCAGCCTGATCGTGGGATAACGCGCCAGTTGCTGCCGCGCCTCGGCCAGGATGTCCAGCGGCGGCTTGTGATCGTGGCCGAGCAGGCCATGCGAGTGGCCGGCGAAGCGGTTGCGCGGCAGGCCGGTATCGAGAACGGTGACCTTGCGGCGGGCACGGCCGAGCTGCAGGGCGCCGGCGAGGCCAGCAAAGCTGCCGCCGATGATGATGACGTCATCCATGGTGATGGGCTCCGTGTTGCGAATGGAGGGGGTTGGGTTGGGCCAGGCGCAAAAACTCATTCAGCGATAGGCATTCGATATCGCCAAGCGGCCCAGGGAAACTTGATTTGGAAGACAGAGTAAAATCCATTCTTCGGCTTGCGCATTTCAGATACTACGTAGTATCGTAATGCCAGAATTAAGATACTGTCAAGGATCGTAATTGTCGTGACCGAAAATAGCCAGGCCCGGCGCGGCCGGCCCGCCAACGAGGCGCTTGGCCAAACGATAGTCGACGCCGCGTGCGAACTCTTTGTGGAATTGGGTTTTCAAGCGACGACATTGGACAAGGTCGCCCAGCGAGCGAGGATATCCAAGCTCAGCATCTATCGGCACTTCGAGAACAAGGAGGCGCTGTTCAGTGCAGCCATCGCGGCCCACTGCCATCAGTTTGCACCGCTGGCCCTTGTTGAAGGCGTCGACGGTTCGGCAGAACATCAGCTCATGGCGGTGGGAACATCCCTGCTTCGCACGCTGTTGAGCCCGGAGGTGCGCAGTGTCGAAGCCATGATCATGGCCGACAAGACGAATCAAAAGTCGTTAAGCAAGCTCCACTACGAAGCCGGCCCCGCCTATGTCATCGCCCAAATCGAGGCCCTGTTGCGTCAGTTGCACGCGAAGGCGGTTCTGAACGTGCCCAATCCTCTCCAGTCCGCCCGCTTATTTGCCGCGCTTATCAAAGGATCCGATCTCCTGATTATCGCACGCTTCGATGAGGCGAGAGCAGAGGACGACAACGAAATCGAATCCTATTGCCGGTCGGCCGTCGCCATGTTCGTCGCCGCGCACGGTGGCAACAATCACGCGGGCGGATAGCCTGGTTAAGAACGGATCAGAACAAGGATATGGCATGACAGAGGAAAATGTTTATCAGGTAGCCGACTGGAAAGGCCAAAGCGGGGAGCGCTGGGTCACTTACCAGGCCCGGCTCGATGCCATGATGGCGGTGTTCGGCCAGGCCGCGATCGAAGCCGCCGCGCCCGCTACAGGCGAACGCGTGCTGGACGTCGGCTGCG
>NZ_JALBGX010000009.1:0-107642 GCF_023006465.1 Rhizobium sp. PRIMUS64
ATCGTCGGGCAGGCGCTCGCTCACCTTGTCCTTGCGCTGCCCGGCTTTGCACTGTTTCTGATCGTTCTGCCGCGCATCTATGGCTTTGCCACGCTCGGCAGTGTGAGAGATCTGTGTCTGATGGTCATTCCCTTCGTACTGGCCGTCAGCTTCCTGGCCCAATTTCTTGGCAGCTTCTTCAGGCGCGGCGAAAGTGCGGTGATCCTGTTCATTGCGACGAGCCTGCCGCTGTTTTTCCTGGTCGGGGTGTCCTGGCCCGCCGACGCCATCCCGGCCACCTTGCGCAATCTCAGCCGGATATTCCCCAGCACCTCGGCGATCGACGGCCTAGTCAGAATCAACCAGATGGGGGCCACGCTGAACGACGTGTTCACAGACTGGCTTTCCCTCTGGGCGCTTGCCTGCATCTACGGCGCCCTTGCCATTGTCGCGGGTTTTGTCCGCAACAGGAGAACCGGCCATGAGATTTGATCATCGGTATGCGCGCCTAGCTTCGCTCGCGGTGATGGGCGCCGCCGTCTTCGGATTGTCGTCATGGCAATGGCCGTTCGGAGAGCCCAAGCAAACCGGGTTGATCGGCGTCGTCCACGAGACGGAGATCCGCATTGCGCCGGAGCTCGAGGCGCGGTTGCAGAGCATTGCCGTTTCGGCGGGACAGCAAGTCCGCGCCGGAGAGGTTATTGCGGTGCTGAGCAGTCCGGAGACGAGCGCGGCCGTGCAACAGGCGAGGGCCGCGGCGGCGAAGGCGCGTGCTGACCGGCAAAACACCTATGCGGGCCTTCGCCAGGAAGAGGTCAACATCTCCGAACATAATGTCAGCATCGCGCAGGCAAACGTCGCGCTGGCCGAACAGGAATTCGAGCGCGTGCAGAACCTCGCCAGGCACGATGTTTCCACGCAACAGCAGTTGGATGAGGATAGCGCGACGCTCGACAAGGCGAAGGCCAATCTGGCATCCCTTCAGGCGACCTTGTTGATGAACCGCAACGGCCCGACCATCCAGGAGCGGGCGATCGCCGACGCGAACGTCGAGCTCGCCGATGCCGTGACCCGGGACGATGAGGCGACCCTTGCCAAGACGTCTCTGGTCGCGCCTGTTGACGGCCAGATCGCGACTGTTATCGCCAATCCCGGCGAAATCCTCTCGCCTGGACAGTCGACCATGACCCTCTATGCCGACAAAGGCCGCTTTGCCACCTTCGTCGTCCGTGAGGACGATCTTCGCGGCCTGTCGATCGGCAGCGAGGTCAGCCTGTTGACATCGACCGACCAGACCATCGCCGGGAAAGTGACGGAACTGGTGCCTCTCGGAGCATTTGCGACCTGGAAGGCAGCGCGTGCCGTTGGCGACCATGATCTGAACAGCTTCCTGCTCAGGGTCGATCCGGTGGGGGACAGCGATGCGATGGAGCCGGGGATGACGGTTTGGATCAAACGGTGAAGCCGGAAAGGTGCATTGTCTGCGCTGGTTCCTGCCCATGAGCTGACGTTGACCTCGGGATGCGCGCTTGGCGCGGATCGCCCTGTCGAGCTGGCAGCGGCCAGCCCAGATTTTTGACGAGCTGCGCTTTAGCGGCAGGGCCTCCTGTCACCAATGAACGGGAACATCAGATGACTAACGATAGCGGGTCACTTGCGCCTTCGTCCCCCTTAAGCCGTTCCGGCGCGCTTGATACCGTCGCGTTAGCCGCGGAGCTTCTGTTCGTCCACGGGCAGATGACAGAACAAACGATCGCCGCCGCAGAACGGCTCGGTGACGCGCTTGGCATACCTGTCAGGGTGCTGGCGCGGTGGGGCGAGCTCACCGTCGAGATTCATCGGTCGCCTCACTCCGAAATCCTGCCGGCGATGCCCCTTGCCGCCGACATGGGAAAAGTGCTGGGCATCATGGGGGTGATCGATCAGATCTGCCAGGGGACATTGGCGCCACAGGACGCACGCCTGGCGCTGGAAGCGGCGGCGGCGCATCATCCGCCGGCCTCCACACCGCGTTTCGCGCTTTTCGCGGCCCTGGGTGCCGCGGCTCTGGGCGTCATTTTCGGCGCGAACGAAGCTGCCAGCCTGTTGTTGATGGCTTTTAGCGCCGGCCTGGGTGCGCTGTTTCGCCGTTGGTTGGCGAAGGTTTCCGGCAATCCCTTCGTTCAGCCTCTCGGTGCCGGCTTGCTCGCAGGCGTTGTCGCGGCCGCTGCCGAGCGGTTGCAACTACCGGGCGCGGTGTTGTCTCTCACCGCGCTTTGCCCCTGCATGATTTTGGTGCCGGGACCGCACATCCTGAATGGTGCGATCGATATGGCACGCGCCCGCGTCGCGCTCGGTCTTGCGCGACTGACCTATGCAGGGCTTTTGATCCTGGCAGCCAGCATCGGCCTGCTGGTTGGATTCGAGGCCTGTGGCGCATCCCTGGCACCAGCAGCACCAGCTGCAATGGTGCCGTTTGCGGCAGATGTGATCGCAGCCGGTTGCGCAGCCGCGGCATTCGGCACCTTTTTCTCGATGCCGTGGCGCCTTCTGCCTCTTCCCATTGCAATTGGCATGCTTGCGCATGCGGCGCGCTGGGCGGCAATCTCCTTCGCAGGGGCTGACGTCGCGACCGGCGCGTTCGCCGCATGCCTGCTTGCTGGCCTCTTTGTCACGCCTGTCGCTGATCGCCTGCATTTGCCGCATGCTGCCCTCGGCTTCTCCGCTGTCGTCTCGATGATGCCAGGGTTCTTTCTTTTTCATGCGGCCAGCGATCTATCCGAGCTGGTCTCAAAAGGAGCCCAAGCGCCGGTGGAGTTGCTGGCGGCACTCGTATCGAACGGGGCCACTGCACTTTTCATCGTGCTGGCGATGGCTCTTGGACTCATTCTCCCGCGGATGCTGTTCGCGCGTTTCCTGCCGCCGGCGAGAGACCAGCCCCGCCATCCTTTATCTTGATGCCCAGATCGTTCCGGCAACGTGGCCGAACGACACGCGCGCACTCGTGCGAGTTCAGGAGCCGTCACCAGAACCGATGGTTTTCTTCTTTGCAATTTTTGCCCGAAGTTCCGAATAAGCGGGTGCGACCATCGGGTAATCGTCCGGAAGACCCCACCTTTTCCTGTATTCCTCAGGTGACTGCGAATATTTGCGCTGCAGATAGCGCTTGAGCGCTCGAAGCTTCCGCCCGTCGTTCAAGCAGACGAGATAGTCCTGGGTGACGGACTCCGCGATCGGGACAGCGGGTTGATCGGGGACGTTCGCGATTGAACGAGGAGCGTCGATCTTCTCAAGCGCCTCGTGCGTCGACGCAATTAGGCCAGGCAGTTCTGCGGCCGTCAGTGAGTTGTTCGAAACGAAGGAAGCGACGATCAGGGCGGTCAGTTCAGTCAGATTTGCGTCAACCGCCATCGTCGGGCTCTCCCACACACCAGACGAAACGAATGTCAAAGGCCAGAAAGAGCGCCTCATGGGTCACTTTTTGAGGTTTTCAATTCGCCCGCCGCCGAAGTCACGGCAGCCAAGGGAAGGGCGCGGATGCCCGAACTCCCCAGCTTCGGCTCCCCAGCCTCGCGATGACCATTGCGATCTTGCATTTAGTCCGGCGTCAGCTCAAACCCCCTTTTGGGGGATTTGCCGATTGATATGGGGGAGGGCGCTCAACGATCGCTCGGCGGACGATTCGCATCTCCAAAAGCGTTCAGTCCTCCCCGACGAGCTGACGAAACCGATCGGATACCAAACAAGACGGACGCATTACGAGAAGACTACCGGAAAATCACGACCAGCTTGGCATTTGGTCGTAGGTTGATCCTGGCCTCGCCCCTATTCGCGATGCTTCTCTAGCACGGTCTCGGACGAACAACGCATGCGGGATAACGTCACGGATAATGTCATTGCGCAGGAGCGCTTTGGGGCAGTTGCTGCTCCTTGGAATGTGTCGCGCCTTTCCGTCAGCCAGATCGAGCCGCCGACGCCAATCACGACGTCTTTCGGAATTGCACAGAGACGCGAAAGCCTTGCGGCATCTTCGGCATCGGGAGGCGTCTTCGAGGAGACGGAACTCCCTCTTTGGCGGTGCAAGACCAGGCAGAGTCTCACTGGCGCATCGGTGCCGCATCTTCGACGGAGACTGGCGCAGGTCTTGCGCCTGTTGGTCGCCATGCAGGTCAACGAGGCGCTCGCCGAAATTGAGCGGCTAGAGGTTCAACTGGGCGATCTTCCACCAGCGATGGCAAAGCGCTTCCGCACGGCAATCCGGCTCTTTCGCACTGCGGCATGTGTCCTGCGGGACGACAGTCTTGCCGCGCTCGAAATTGCCATGTCACATTTGAAGGAAAGCGGAACGTACGAGCAGAACTATTTTGCCGCAACGCTCAGCCGGTTGGCGTTTTGGCAACACGGCATGTTCGACTTTTACGACTCTCTTGCCAAGCGGCAGGCCCTCGTCCGTGGCCCAAGGTCTCGGGCAATTTCGGCGATGCTGGACGTATCGATCGAGGCCGCGATAGCACTCAGCCAGCTGCAGTTGGCGACTGCCAAGCGGCTGGCATCCGATGCGGCATCCATGGGGGAGGTCGCGCTGAAGGGAGCCGGTGGACTGGCGTCCCTTCCTGCGTGCCTGACCGCCGAGATCCTGTACGAAGAGGGCTATTTGGACCAAGCCGATGCAATGCTCCATGATCGGCTGCCAATCATCAAGGCCGAGGGCACAATCGAAAGCGCCGTGCGAGCCTACGTTATCCTGGCCCGCATCGCCAGGCAGAGAATGCAGCAAGACGTCGCGGTGCTGCTGCTTCGCGAAGGAGAAATCCTGGGCGAGCGGCGCGGCTGGCCACGGCTGGTCGCCGCCTGCATTTGCGAGCGCGTGCATTTGCTGCTGGAAGCCGGACTGATGACGGAAGCGTGTCGTGCGTTTGAGAGCCTTGAGCGCCAGGCCGAGACGCATGGTTGTGCATATTCGCGACCCCAGGTCATGACGTATCGGACGCTCACGCGCTTGCGCCTGTCCTGGGCGGAAGGGCCGTCGAGCGAGGCTGTGGCGTCGTTGCGTCAGCTCTACCACGAGTCCCTTGAGCAGCGGGATTATTATGGGGGTTGCCGGCTTGCGGTCGAGCTGTTGCAGATGCTCGCCTCCATCGGAGAAACGGAGGAGGCGGACACGCTCTTCTTCCGTGCGCTCAAAGCGGGAGCCGACGGCGGCCTCCATCAGACCTTCCTCGATGGAGGAGCAGGACTGAATATGCTGCTGAAGAGGGCCTATCGACGAGCAGAGATGGCCTGGACACCAGGCCGCGAAATGCTTCCATTCCTTGGAAGCCTGCTCTCGGCATGGAATGCTCGAAAGTCGACGGACCAATCCTATCAGCCAAGCAGCCGGGTTGGCGAAGCGCTCAGTAAGCGCGAGCGCGACATCGTTGCAATGATCGGTCAGGGCTTTTCGAACAAGCTCATCGCGCGGACACTCCAAATCTCTCCCGAGACGGTGAAATCGCATGTCAAACGCATCTTTGCCAAGCTTTCGGTCAGCACCCGCAGCGAGGCAGTATGCCGAGCGGGATCGCTTGGGTTATTATGATCTCGGAGAGCCAGGCGAAGAGGAAACCTCTCATATGACCGATGTAGTGGAAGCGTCGGCGTTTCGTATCGACCTCGTCAACATGTGCCTGTGGCGACGGAATGGCGCCGGCACTGAAGATCGCGTTAATCTGCCGCCGAAGAGCTTCGACGTTCTTCGCTTCCTGGTTGACAATCCAGGAAGGCTTATCAGCCACGAAGAGCTGCTGAGTGCTGTTTGGCCCGACATCCACGTACAGCCGGAGGTTGTGAAAAGCCATATCCTGGCGATCCGCACGACACTTGGTGACAAGGGCGCAAATTCCCGCTTCATCGAAACGCTAAGGGGCAGGGGATACCGGTTCGTCGGCAAGATGGGCAGGCTCACCTCTGCCGGGCACGAAAGGGCGGCACCGCTGGAACTCGGCGTCTTCGCAGGCCGCGCCGAGGCCTTGCGGCAGTTGCTCGGCTTGCTCGAGCATGCGGCGGCCGGTGACCGTCAAACGGTGTTCATCGGCGGGGAACCGGGCGTTGGAAAGACCACGCTGGTCGAGCATTTCATCGGGCAGCTTGGCACCTATCCCGACCTTGCGGTTGCGCGGGGCTACTGTATCGAGGGCTTCTCGGGCGTCCAGCCCTATGCTCCCCTGTTTGAGGCACTTCGCGGACTGTGCAGCGGACCGGATAGGACGAGGGTAATCCGAGCTTTATTGGAGCACGCTCCGACATGGGCAGCTCAGATGCCGGACCAAATTTCCAGCGCGCAGCGGACGCATCTAAAACAGCATGTCGCTCTCGACGCAGTGGGCCGAATGGTGTGGGAGGCCTGCTGTCTTTTTGATGAATTGACCTTGGAGCGTCCACTTTTACTGGTGCTTGAGGATCTTCATTGGGCCGATTTCGCAACCATCGACTTCATCTCCGCGCTCAGCCGCCGCCGCACCGCTGCGAGACTGATGCTGATCGGAACGCGCCGGCTCGCAGACTTGAAGACCGTTCCTCATCCGCTGACGCAGGTGACTCGCGACCTCGCTTTACGCAAGTATTGCGTTGAGATGAATCTGGCACCTCTCTTGGTGACGGAGATTGCGGAAATCATTTCGGGCAAATCCCTGGAAGCATCGGGCATCTCGAAATTCGCGCGTGTCATTGAAGAACGGACGGGTGGAAATCCCCTCTTCATGCGGGCCACACTCGAATTTCTGACGGAACGCGGCGAGGTATCTCATACGGCGCAGGGTTGGGAACCCCTCGTTCCGCTCACCGACTTGGCCTCCGATACGCCGCCGTCCCTCACCAGCGCGATCGAGGCAAGAATCGAAGGGCTGACCGACGAGGAACATAGGGTGCTCGAAGCAGCCAGCGTGGCGGGCAATCGCTTTGATCCGGTGACATCAGCGCGCGCTGCAGGCCTGGATGAGCAGACCTTCGAGAGCATCTGCGAACGATTCACATCAGGCGTGATCCGCCACGACAAGCTGCTGACACTTCCCGACAATCAGCTGGTCCGTACCTATACATTCAACCATGCCGTATATCGTCAGGTCGTCTACGGCCGGATCGGACTGGTGCGCCGCGCATACCTGCATCGCACGATTGCGGAGCGATTGGAGGAGATTTATCCGCAAGATCAGCGAAATGACGTCGCGATACCACTCGCGGAGCACTTCGCCTTGGCGCGGGATTGGTCGCGGGCGCTGGCTTATCTCCGTTCGGCTCTGCGCGTTGCCAATATCCGGTTTTCGCGGAATGACACGTTCGCCATTCTGGACCGTGCCGTTGATCTGGCCGCTCATCTGCCGGATGGCGTCCGCATTCCCGTGGAGCTGGAGTTCCTCGAGCAACGCGCGACAATCCAAGCGGCAGCCCGCGACCCCCGGGCCCGTGAAACGTTTCAAGAGTTGGTGGAAAGGGCCAGGCGACACGGTGACGTCGATATCCTGTGCCGAGCGCTCCTCGGGCTGGCTTATACCACCAATTGGAACGATCTCGCCTTCAGCCTGCAAGTCCTCGAAGAGGTCCTGGTGCTTTGCGAACAGCAGACAGATCCTGTCCAACGCGACATTACGCGGCTAGCGGCCCGTGCGCGGCGGCTCCTGGGATCGGGCTGGGACAGGGTTGTTGCCGGTCAATGTGAAGAAGTATTTGCCCGGCTGATGGAGGGAGGCGATCAACTGGCCATCGCCAGGGCTCAACTCAGCTTCAGCATGATATGCCTCGTTTCATCACGCCACCGAGAGGTTCGTGACCTTGTGGAGAGCAGCTACAAGGTGCTCTCCGATAGTTCACAGAGCCCGGTCGAAATTGATTTGGCCTCGGCGATCTGGATGCGCTACAGCGCCGAGCCCTGGTCGCTGTTCTATCTCGGTGAATTCGGCTTGGCATTGAAGGAATTGGACAGCAGCATCGCCGCTTTCTCCCGAGAGGGCGACTTGTCTGCCGTTCGTTCCTTTCAAATCGAACGTGGCGCCTTCCGCTTCCATGCTTTGGACTTTGAAGGCACCTTGAAAGATTGTGAACCGGCCACCTCCCACCCGATCGGTGATGCCACCGGTCAAATCCTGCCTCATTACCGCAGGATCGCTTTGGTTCATCGCGGCTTGGCAAAGGCAGGCCTCGGCGACAATGCCGGAGCTCTCGTCGATTTCAGCGTGGCAGAGGAAGAGATGGACCGGCAGCCTGCCTATCTGGATTGGTATTGGCGTCTCGTACTCGAATGGGGAATGGTAAATTCTCACATCGAGCAGGGTGATCACGATGAGGGCCTCGCTCGTGCGACCCACCTGTCTCAAGCGGCGATGAACACTGACGATCGAACCTGGCGAGCCCTGGCCTGGGAAGCAAGGGCGCGAGCGGCATTGTCATGCGGCAAAGCGCCTGAGGCTTTGGAACACGTAACGAGAGCATTGAACGAATGCGAAGGTGGAATGGCTCCGATAGCAGAATGGCGGGTCCGGGCCACAGCCGCGGCGATATTCAAGGCCAAGGGCGATCTTCGCCAGGCAAGCAACCATGCTGAGCTTGGTTTGGCCGTCACGAGACGGCTCGCGGAGAGCATGCCCGCTGCTGACCCGTTTCGTTCGACGTTCGAGCGGCGCAGTGCATCGCATCTGGGCGTTTGAACATCTGGTTGGATCGGCTCGGTGGTGCCAGTCGGTGGCATTGCCCGTGATGACTTTATTCTTGCGTTGGTGGAACGCGTGAATTTTCCAGAACGGGATGATTTTAGGCCGAGCCGGCCTAAAATCTGAATCCCGTTCTAAATTAAAGAGTTAGTGCATGATGTCGTCCGAAAACCGCTGACACTTTTCGGCATCATGCTCTAGTGGAGCTACCTGTGACGATTTCCGAGTTGAGATATAGAGATGTCGCCTCGCTCACCGAACAGCTGACAAGCTATTCCGGCGAAGCTGGATGCATCGCCAATCTGGACCATACGCACCTGCCGCTTCCCGAGAACGTCTCACTGAGAAGAGTTGTCATTTTTGCCGGCGGCGTGAGGACGACCCAAAGTCAAGCGATCGAACAAATCGGCTATTGTATCGGTGGCAGAGCTCTCGTCAGCGTGCTTAGTCGCCACGGCAGCTCCGACTCCTTTGTGATTGAAGACGGCGAAGCAATATTTTTGCCTTCAAAGAGTAGCCATAGCATTGAGAACATCGGCGACGATGCCGCAAAATTCGTGTTCGTGCTCGCCGAGGAAATGTCTTTCGCGCGAACGGAACAGCCTCTCAAGCGGGGCGGGGTTCAAGGCAGCGCCGTCCTCATGCCACAGAGCTTTGTCGAGACGCTGACCGCTCGCAGACATCCCGGTGGAGGCGCAGCGAACAACACTGCAGGGAGGTCGCGTTTCGCCCTCAAACATGCTCTTTCACCGGAGGACGACTTTGAAGGGCCGGCAGGGTGGCCATTCATAAGTCATTTGCTCGTGTCGGTGAAATCCATAGCACCGCAGCGTGCGCGGGAGGTTTATCGCTGCGCGCAGGGTGGATTCGTCTATATCTTGCGTGGGCGAGGCGAACTGCAAGTCATTCTCGCGAACGGCGAAGCCGCGTTGGCTTCTGTGAACGAAGGCGACGTCTACAGCGTTCCGGCCGATACCGCACATACTATCCAGAGCACGGGCGCGGCTTCGCTTGAACTCATTATCTTTGAGAACCGACGCGGCGAGAAACCGTATCTTCGGTGAGGTCGAAGGCGACACTGTGGATCCCGATTCTGTTGGGGCCAGGTGTTCTCCGGCCGCATTTCAAAATGTCACAGCGTCCTTGCGCGTCTGAAAAGACGCGCCGCGCAGTCGTGACACGGCCGGCTCCGGCGTCAACAGCAAGACTGGAGCCGGCCGTATGCGCAGCGGGATGGAAGCTGCGGGCCGCGCTGACGACAGTTGGGAGGAGGCAGCCCTGTCCGGCGGCAGGTCTCCGGCGGTTCTTGGGAAAGGAACTCGTCCAGCGACGGTGACATGTTAGCAGAAGCGACGCCGCTGTCTTGGACGGACGTGATACCTTTTGGACGCTGCTCTGTTTTGCGACGATGTCGGTTCCCGGCCAGCGTACTTTTGAACGCCTATCACGCCGCTTGACGTCAATCCCATACAAGACCGTCGCGTGAGGCCGGGCGTAAGAGCCTCCGCGGCGGCGGCATCGCGCCCCACGACGGTGCTTCTTGCACGCCGACCCGGGGCCGCTTCCGTGGCCGATTGACGGGGCACCCAAACATCAGGATGTATCCATGTACGAGCTTGTGGCTAGTCAGCTTTTCGGAATCGATGGTCTGGTTAACCTGTCGAACATCGTGTTTCTTGTCGCCTTCTCAGCTCGGGACGTCCTGAAGCTGCGGATTTTGTCGTTTTTCGGCGAGGCAGTGATACTGCCGTATTATTACTTTCAGCAGGAAACATTATGGGCGCCCCTTTTTTGGAGCGCAGCATTCATGGCCGTAAATGCGGTTCGCATCGTGACCACCGCTTTGGAACGGCGCCCGGCCGTTCTCAACGAGAAGGAAGAACAGCTTTAGCGCATCGCCTTCACCTCTATCGAGAAAAAAGAATTTTTGAAATTGGTCACCCTTGCCCAATGGGTCGACTATTCGCCTGGGGACGTCATCCTCGAAAAGGGCCAGCCGATCTCCGACGTGATCGTCCTCATTTCCGGCGAAATTGAAGCACTCCTTGCCAATGAGACCAGAATGGCATTTCGCCCCGGTCAACTTATCGGGGATGTGAGCGCCTATAGTGGTCTGGCCAGTCCGGTGGATGTCGTGTCGCGCAGCTATGGAACCGTTGTAAAGTGGGACTGGCGGCAATTGGTAGAGTTCATGGCCAGCAGGCCGGCACTCCGCGCCAAACTCCTGACGCTGGTGAGCGCGGATCTTGCTGCCAAACTGCGTGAAATCGCCACTGCAGTTTCCGGTGTCGTCGTGCAGATCCAGCCCTGAATCGTGCGAACGCGACGCGTGTCTTTATCCAAGCACGTCAGCTGACAGTTTTGAGCATGACTGGCCAAAATCGAGCAGCCGCGTTCAAGCGCGGCTGCGGATGAGAATGCCATTGAATGCATGCAAGGCACATGCCCGCACGCCACTGAGAAGAGACCTATGCGCATACGGAACGCGAAAGCGGCTTTCCAGGCACTCCGCCCGAACTGATTGCGCAAGGTGCAGATCTCTTGCGCACAGACATGGGCGTCTCGAGCAACCCCTCCAGGACGAGTGACATGAAATACCCGAGCTCGACGCTGCTCAAGTCATCCATTGACTTGGGCTGGTCCTTCCTATCGGCAGAACTCCTCACCCATCACCCCTATGAAGGGCCCGGGGCTGCCGCCCCGCCGGATGCGGAAGTTGGGATTGTCATTCGCGGCTCCGACGAGGCACTCACCTATAAGGGCGCGGGAGACAAGCTGACTCTTACAGTCAGCAGCCCCATGCAGGTGCACGGCGTTGCAAAGGAACCCGCACGTCGCGCGCCCGGCCTCGGCGAGCACAATCACGAAATTCTCAAAGAGCTCGGCTTCGACCCCGCCCAGATCGAAAAGCTCCACGCCGCCATCACCGTACCGAGAGGCTGACCGTTTTGAGCACGACTGGCCAAAATCGAGCAGCCGCGTTCAAGCGCGGCTGGATGAGAATGCCATTGAATGCACGCAAGGCACATGCACACGCCACTGAAGGAGCGACCTATGCACATTGTCCATTTTGAGAAGGGGAGTGTCCCCGGAATTGCAGCGGATGGCGGCTCCGGCTGGCATGGCCTTACGGAGCGTGAAAGCGGCTTCCCAGGCACTCTGCCCGAACTGATTGCGCAAGGTGCGGATCTGTTGCGCATAGGCAAGGACCTTCTGGCTATGCATGCGATAGACCTGAACGCAGTTCGGATACTGCCTCCGGTGCCCAAGCCGCCGAAAATTCTCTGTGTCGGTCTCAACTACGATGATCACCTCGAGGAAAGCGGACTCAAGAAGCCGGCCTATCCCGAAATTTTCGCGCGTTTCGCGACAAGCCTGATCGCCCACGATGAACCGATCCGGCGGCCAAGCGAATCCTCTGCGCTCGACTATGAGGCGGAGCTCGCCGTGGTGATCGGCCGGAGCGGACGCCGCATCCACCGCGACAGGGCCCTCGATCACGTTGCGGGATACTCGCTGTTCAACGATGCGTCGATACGCGATTTTCAACTGCGCACGCCGCAATGGACGATGGGCAAAAATTTCGACGCCACAGGCGCTTTCGGTCCCTGGCTGGTGACACCAGATGCCGTGCCGCCGGGGGCTGACGGCCTGCGCATTCAGGGGCGCCTCAACGGCCGAATGATGCAGGATGCGCGTACCGATCAGCTGATCTTCGGCGTCTCCGCGCTGATCGAAATGATCAGCGTCGCGATGAGTCTGGAGCCGGGTGATGTGATCATCACCGGGACACCCGGTGGCGTCGGGGCGGCGCGAAAGCCACCTGTTTTCATGCAGCCGGGCGATGTCTTCGAAGTGGAAATCGAGGGCATGGGTGTCTTGAGCAATCCCATACTGGGCGAGTGAAAAGGAGACAATGCGTTGACTAGAAAGCTATTTTCCGCAAAGCCCGCTCGCATTGGACGGTTCGACGGCCCGCCGAAGTGCGACGAAGTCCCTGCCTCTCTGGTCAACGGGACCCCAAGTGACCTGAAGGCCGATCTTGTCGCCCTCCTCGGAAAGGAGATCGTCTTCCACAGGGCAATCGATCTCGTACGGTATGCCTCCGATGCAAGCCCGTATCGGCTCATCCCTCAAGTCGTGGTGTTGCCTCGAACGACCGATGACATTGTCAAGCTCTTCCGCTATTGCCGGGAGACCGGGCGGCACGCGACGTTTCGGGCGGCGGGCACGAGTCTCAACGGTCAATCGCAATCCGACGACATTCTGATCGATGTGCGCCGTCACTGGTATGGCGGCAAAGTAGAGGATGACGGCCGGCGCGTGCGGGCGCGTCCCGGGATGATCCTCGGCCACATCAACTCCCTGCTGCAGCGGCACGGCCGCCGGCTGGGGCCGGATCCCGCCAGCTCGCATGCCTGCACAATCGGAGGCGTGATTGCCAACAACTCCGGCGGCATGCGCTGCACCGTCCAGAAAGATGCCTACCATACTGTCTCCGCGCTCACCTTCGTAACACCATCCGGCGCCGTCATCGACACGTCGAGTCCCGATGCGGAAATAGAGTTCGCCGTGGCGGAGCCGCGGCTTGCGGAAGGCTTGCTCGAGCTCAGAAGAGAGCTTCTGGCAGATCCGGCGCTGGCCGATCGTGTGCGCCGCAAATACGCGATCAGGAACACGCACGGATTGCGCCTCTGTGCGCTTCTCGACGGTGAAACGCCGCTTGAAATCTTTCGACGCCTCCTCGTCGGCTCCGAGGGCACACTCGCATTCATCGCCGAAGCGGTCGTCGAGACGATTCCGGCGCCCCGCGTGACGAGCGTGGCCTGGATTCCGGTGCCCACGATCGACGAAGCGATCGCCCTCGTTCCCGGCCTCGTCAGCCTCGGCGCCTCCGCCGTCGAGCTGATGGTCGCTCCGGCGCTGACTGCCGCCGGTCAGGCCTTTGCGGAAACTCCCTCCTACTGGAAAAGCCTCGACCCCAAAGCAGCCGCCCTGCTCGTCGAGATCGGCGCCGAAGATCAGGACGCGCTCGAAGAAAAACAACGCCAGGTCATCGAGCATGTGAGTGCCGCCAGGCTGATCCAGCCGGTCGAGTTCACGAGCGTCGCCGAGGCGATCGAACTCGCCTGGCACGTCCGGGAGGGGCTTCTGGGTCTGATCGGCAAGAATCGCCCGGAAGGCTCGACGCTGATCACGGAGGACGTCTGTTTTCCGCCGGAGCGTCTGGCGCAGGGCGCGCACGACGTGCAGGAACTGCTTGCCAAACATGGGTTCATTCCCGGTGTCGCGGGACATGCAGCTCACGGGAACCTTCATTTCACGCTTGTCGCCGATCTCGATGGCGAAGACGGACGATCCCGCTACTCGGCTTTCATGACCGAACTCGTCGATCTCGTCATCAAGAAACATGACGGCTCTCTAAAGGCCGAGCACGGAACCGGCCGGAACATGGCGCCGTTCGTCGTATCCGAATGGGGTGAGAAGGCCGCCGCGATGATGTGGCGGATAAAGCAGCTCGCCGATCCCAACGGGATTCTGGCGCCGGACGTTATCCTGACGCACAATCCCAACCTTCACCTGGAGAACCTGAAATCCTTCCCGCAAATCGAGGGGATTACAGGTTCCTCACAATGTATCGAGTGCGGATTCTGCGAACCGGTCTGTCCGAGCCGCAATGTCACCATGACACCGCGTCAGCGGATCGCCCTGCGGCGGGAGATGTCGCGCCAGAAGGACGGCTCCGCCATGCTTGCGCAACTTCAGCGCGAGTATCAGTATGACGGGATCGAGACCTGCGCCGGCGACGGCATGTGCTCGATTCCCTGTCCGATCGGAATCAACACCGGGGCCTTGATCAAGGAACTCAGAACCCGCGAGAACAGCCCTGCCGCCGAGGCCACGGCGCTGCGCCTCGCGAAGCACTGGAAAGCGGTCGAGGGCCTGTCGCGCGTGAGCCTATCGGGAGCGCATGCATTTTCCTCGGTGTTTGGAGTAAAGCCGCTGACGGCTCTTACCGCTGCCGCGCGAAGTGTCGTCAACCCGGACCTTATGCCGGCGGTGCCCGGGCCGATGCCGCGGGCCGCTTCCAGCCTGCCCGAAACCGACAGGAATGGTGCCGCGGCAGTCTATTTCTGCGCCTGCATCAACCGCATGTTCGGTCGAGATCCCGCTCGACCGGCTGCTCCTTCACTTGCGGAAACCTTTGTCACTTTGTCCAAACGGGCCGGCAAGCCGCTGTGGATTCCGCCGGATGTCGCCGGCCTCTGCTGCTCGACGCCGTGGAAATCGAAAGGCTATCAGCAGGGGCACAAGTACATGGCGCAGGCCCTTGCCGATGCGCTGTGGCGCTGGAGCGATGGAGGAGCCCTTCCCATCGTCGTCGACGCCGCCTCCTGTACCCTCGGCCTCAAAGAGGATATCGCGACACAGCTCGAAGGAGAGCGGAAGGAGCAGTACGAGAGCCTCAAGATCATCGACTCGATCGTGTGGTGCCGTGATCTTCTGCCGGACCTGACAATTTCGCGCACCCTGCGGCGGGTCGCCGTGCACCCGACCTGCTCGATTACGCATCTCGGGCTGGCTGGCGCGCTCAAACAGCTTGCCGGTCACCTGGCTGAAGAAGTCGAGATTCCGGTTGGCACCACCTGTTGCGGCACTGCCGGCGATCGGGGGTTATTGCATCCCGAGCTGGTCGTTTCGGCGACGCGGGAGGTTCGAGCGGTACTCGATGCGGAGCCCTGCGACGCCTATCTCTCGGCAAACCGAACCTGCGAGATGGGTCTTCGGCACGCGACCGGGCGGCCGTACGAGTCGTTCATTTTCCTGCTCGAGGAACTGAGCCGTCCGGAGGAGGGGTGACGGACCGCGCGAGGCCTGCAAACAGATACAGATCGGCCGTCTGGAACGGTCAGCGAAATGGAGCCACTCCCATGCGATATTCCGACTACAAATGCTTCCGGTTCGACTTTGATTCCGGAGTCGCATTCGTCAGCATCAATCACCCGCCGATCAATCTTCTCGACGAGGTTCTGTCGCAGGAATTCGACAGACTCGGCAGGGAACTCGAGGCCGATGAGAGCGTCCGGGTCGTGGTCTTGCAGAGCGCGCTTCCTGATTTCTTCATAGCCCACTCTGGTTTGGGCCGGGTCGGGGCCGCTTCCAAGATGGTGTCCCATACGCGCAGCTTTCGTCTGACGCAGACGATCGGCGAGCGGTTCAGGAATATGCCTAAAGCAACCATCGCCAAAGTCGAGGGACGCGCCCGGGGCGGAGGAAGCGAGATCGCACTGGCGATGGACATGTGTTTTGCCGCCGCCGGCAAAGCGATCTTCGGCCATCCGGAGGTCGCGGTCGGGCTCGTTCCGGGCGGCGGCTCTACCCAAAGATTGCCGCGGCTCATCGGGCGGGGACGCGCCTTGGAGGTGCTGCTCGGTTGCAACGATCTCTCGGCGGAGCTGGCGGAACGCTACGGCTATATCAATCGAGCCTTGCCGGCAGACGAGCTGACGCCTTTTGTCGAGAAACTGGCCCACCGCATAGCCTCGTTTCCCGCGCATACCATCGCTCACGCCAAGACGGCCGTGGATGCCGGAGCATTCGGTTCCATCGCAGAGGGACTTCTGGTGGAAGCCCACCAGTCCGATTTGAGTGTCGCCAGCGAGGTGACGCAAGCGCGCGTGGCCGAAGCATTGAAGATCGGCGCCGAAACCTATGAAGGCGAGCTGGAGATGGATTATTTGTCGAGACTCTCGGCGGCAAGGTAACCCCGCAACTGCAGAGTCAACTCTGCTCCGCATATGTTCCGATCGACATATCCGCCGACTTTCTGCGCTGCTGCGGTGGCGCGGGCATTCCCGGTCCTCCTGATTCATCCGATTGCGGGGGTCACGGCCACTGGTGCTGGCGGCATCGATCAATCAGAAGCGTCTCAGCTTTTTCTCAAGCTCCGCGATATGCAGCATGCCATGCCGGGTCGATGGCCCGCCATGAGCAGCATGTCCGGGGGCGTATTTCTCGTGCGCGAACTGGCGCCTCGACCCGTCATTAGCGGTGGCGGCTCATCTTCTAACATAATCTAACGAGCGCACTCCCACGCCTTCAGCAATGGTGTGGCTCGGGCAGGCCTTTGAAGCCGAACTCACGGAACTCGCGGGTAAACGCAACCGCCGAATGCTCGCCGCTCCAGGCTCTGCACCGAACGTCAACCCATTGTAAACGAGGACGACCATGCCCATCACCGCCACTCCGACACCCGGTTCGAAGCTGATTTCGCCCAGGGATCACACGCTGATCATGATCGATTTCCAGTCGCAGATGTCCTTTGCGACCAAGTCGATCGATGCCGTCCTGCTGCGCAACAATGCCGCGCTGGTCGCCCATGCCGCCGCCGGTTTCGAGGTTTCGACGATCCTGACCACGGTTGCCGAGAAGTCCTTCTCGGGGCCGATGTTCGAGGAGATCACCGCGGCTTTCCCCGGTCAGCCGCTCCTCGACCGCACCTCGATGAACACCTGGGAAGACGCCGCCGTCATCAAGCAGGTCAACGCGATCGGCAAGACCCGCCTCGTTTTCTGCGGCCTCTGGACCAGCGTCTGCATTGTCGGCCCGACGCTGTCGGCGCTCGATCAGGGCTTCGAAGTCTATGCCATCGCCGACGCCTGCGGCGACGTTTCCGACGAAGCGCATGAGCGCGCCATGGAGCGCATGATCCAGGCCGGCGTGCAACCGATGACATCGCTGCAATACCTGCTGGAGCTGCAGCGCGACTGGGCACGCAGCGAGACCTACGACCTGACGACGGGTATCGCCAAGAAGTTCGGCGGCGCCTACGGCCTCGGCGTCACCTATGCCAAGACCATGTTCGGTGCGCACGAAGGCTGAACCATCAGAAATTGGCGCCGGCGGTTGCGCCGGCGCCTCCCAACAATCCCTCAGTTCTCCTGGAGCGTCCCATGAAAGACTATGTCATCTCGGCTGCCGCCGGCCTCTTGGTGGGCATCATTTATGGACTGATGAACGTCCGTTCCCCAGCGCCGCCGGTTATCGCGCTTGTCGGTCTTCTCGGCATTCTTGTCGGCGAACAGCTTCCGCCGCTGGTCAAGAACTTTTGGCAGAGCGAACCGGCGGCTCTTTCATGGCTGCATCAAGTGCGCCCGCATGTGTTCGGGCATATGCCGAAGGGTGGCTTGCCAATCGAGGCGCAGGAAACCCGGTCTGCAGACAAGAGCGAACAGGGCTGAAACTCAACATTGCGAGGCGATGAACATGGATAAGAACACCACGGCCGACCTGATCCTTCATCATGGGCTAATCACCACGCTCGACCGTTCCAATCCGGCCGCGAGTGCTGTCGCCGTCAAGGACGGCAGGTTCCTCGCCGTCGGGGGGGATCGCGAGATCATGGCGCTTACCGGCCCGGATACGAAGATCGTCGATCTCAACGGCAAGCGCGTGCTGCCGGGCCTGATCGACAACCACACCCATGTCGTCCGCGGCGGGCTGAACTTCAACATGGAGCTCAGATGGGACGGCGTGCGGTCGCTTGCCGATGCGATGGACATGCTGAAGCGACAGGTGGCTATCACGCCGGCTCCGCAATGGGTTCGCGTGGTCGGTGGTTTTACTGAACACCAGTTTGCGGAGAAGCGTCTGCCGACGATCGACGAGATCAACGCCATCGCGCCCGATACCCCGGTCTTCCTGCTCCATCTCTATGACCGCGCGCTGCTGAACGGCGCAGCGCTCCGCGCCGTCGGCTATGGCAGGGATACACCGAACCCTCCTGGCGGCGAGATCACCCGCGATGCCAACGGCAATCCGACCGGCCTTCTACTCGCCAAGCCGAATGCGGGCATTCTCTATTCGACCTTGTCGAAGGGGCCGAAGCTTCCGTTCGAATACCAGGTCAATTCCACCCGCCATTTCATGCGCGAACTCAACCGGCTGGGCGTTACCGGCGTGATCGACGCGGGCGGCGGTTTCCAGAACTATCCGGACGATTATGCGGTGATCCAGAAGCTTTCGGATGAGGATCAACTGACGGTGCGTCTGGCCTACAATCTCTTCACGCAGAAGCCGAAGGAAGAGAAGCAGGATTTCCTCAACTGGACGCAGTCGGTCAAATACAAGCAGGGCAATGACTACTTCCGCCACAACGGCGCTGGCGAAATGCTCGTCTTCTCCGCGGCTGACTTCGAGGATTTCCGCCAGCCACGGCCCGAAATGGCGCCGGAAATGGAGGGCGAACTGGAGGACGTCGTTCGGGTGTTGGCCGAAAACCGCTGGCCCTGGCGGCTTCACGCCACCTATGACGAAACGATCAGCCGCTCGCTCGATGTGTTCGAGAAGGTCAACAAGGACATCCCGCTCGAGGGCCTGAACTGGTTCTTCGACCATGCAGAGACGATTTCCGATCGCTCGATCGACCGTATCGCAGCGCTAGGTGGCGGCATCGCCACGCAGCATCGCATGGCCTATCAGGGCGAATATTTCGTCGAGCGATACGGCCACGGCGTTGCAGAGGCCACGCCGCCGATCGCCCGCATGCTGGAAAAGGGCGTCAAGGTTTCCGCCGGCACCGACGCCACCCGCGTCGCCTCCTACAATCCCTGGGTTTCGCTCTCCTGGATGATCACAGGAAAGACTGTCGGCGGCACCAGCCTCTATCCACGCCGCAACTGTCTCGACCGTGAGACGGCGCTCAGGATGTGGACGGAAAACGTCACCTGGTTCTCCAACGAGGAAGGCAAGAAGGGCCGCATCGAGAAGGGCCAGTTCGCCGATCTGATCGTGCCCGACAAGGATTTCTTCGCCTGCGCCGAGGACGAGATCTCCTTCCTCACCTCGGATCTCACAATGGTCGGCGGCAGGATCGTCTACGGATCAGGCGATTTCGCCAGCCTCGACGATAACCCCGTGCCGCCTGCCATGCCCGACTGGTCGCCGGTGCGCATTTTCAAGGGTTATGCCGCTTGGGGCGAGCCTGAGGGTGCCGGCAAAAATTCGCTCCGCCGCACCGCGATCAGCACCTGCGGCTGCGCCAGCAACTGCAACGTCCATGGCCACGACCATGCCGGCGCCTGGACGTCGAAGCTGCCGATCTCCGATCTCAAGGGCTTCTTCGGCGCGCTTGGCTGCGCCTGCTGGGCGGTGTGAGGACAATCGTCATGCGCGCCTTGGAAAGCAGGCTCGCCGCCATCGCCCGACCGGTCTTCGGCACGCCGGCGGCCCGGTTCATAGCCTATCTCGGCCTTTGCGCCGCCTATCTCCAGGGCGGCCTCAACAAGCTGACCGACTTTCCCGGCGCCATCGGCGAGATGACCCATTTCGGCGTATCACCCGCACCGCTTTTCGCCGTGCTCGTCATCGCTCTCGAACTCGTCGCCTCGCTGATGATCTTGACCGGTTTCTTCCGCTGGCTGGGTGCCCTCGGCCTCGGCGTCTTCACCCTGTTCGCCACCTTTCTGGCGCTGCGCTTCTGGGAGCTACCATCCGGAATGGAGCGCTTCATGGCCGCCAATTCCTTTTTCGAACATCTGGGCTTGGTTGGCGGCTTCCTGCTCGTCGCCTGGCTCGATCTCGACCGCGACACCGCAAAAACCAAGGAGGTTTAAGACATGCACTCCCGCTCCGCCTACACGATCGGACTTCTGGTCACGCTTGCCGTGATGCCCATGGAAACAGCTTTTGCGGGTTCTGCTCATCCGCAGGTGGGCGTTGGTTCGCAATATGATACGTCGCACGTCTATGTGGATTCCGACAAGGTTGATGCCTTCATCAGCAGTTTTCTCGGCACTTTCGGCGGCGCAAGCACCAAGCAGGCCGTTGCCACGGTGACGCCGACACCGAGCAGCACGACCACACAGCTCCTGCAGACGCCGGTCGGCACGGTTTCGCTATTCGGTTTCAAGACGCCGATCCCCTATCCATTCGGCTATGAGCGGACGGGCTATCTGGTGACCGACATGGACAAGGCGATCACCGCTGCCCGCGCCGCGGGCGCTTCGGTCGTCGTCAGCGCCTTCCCCGATCCGATCGGCCGCGATGCCGTGATCCAATGGCCCGGCGGCGTCAACATGCAGCTCTATTGGCACACCACCAAGCCGAACTATGCCGCCTTCGAAACGGAGCCGGAAAACCGCGTTTACGTCTCCGCGGATGCGGCCTCCACCTTCGTCCGGGATTTCCTCGCCTTTTCCAAGGGGAAGGTCGTCTCCGACGACAGCAAGGCGCCTGGCGTCGAGATCGGCCATGCGAATGACACGTTCCGCCGCATCCGCATCGAATCCATCTATGGAAAGATGACAGTGCTCGTGACCGACGGCCATCTGCCTTATCCCTACGGCCACGAGATGACGGGCTATGAGGTCTCCGATCTGGCCGTGACGCTTGATAAGGCAAAGGCAAGCGGCGCCAAGGTGTTGGTCGATGCCTTCACCTCCGGCAAGCGCCAATCGGCCATCGTCGAGTTCCCGGGCGGCTATATCGCCGAGATCCACGCGCCTTCGGCGCAGTGATGAGGTTGCGGTCGACCACCGGTGGCCGCATCTCTCCAGCCTGTGGAGCCCGCCATGCGCGCGCAATGTCTTCTGCCCTTGGCTGCAGCCGCTCTCATGGCCCTGCCATCGATGGCGGCCTCAGCCGACGATCAGGCCGCCAAGCCCAAACGGCCTGCCATCAAATCCAATCGCTGGCAGGAGGATTGGTCGGTGCTTGCCGATCCCTCCCTCCGGACGCAGCCGCTGGATCGACTGAAATATATCCCGCTCTCCGCCCTCGACCCCGGAACTTACCTCTCATTCGGAGCGACCCTGCGTGAGCGCTTCGAGACCAATCACACGCCGGCCTTTGGGATAGGCGGTGTCGAGCGCGACGACTATCTCATCGAGCGTGCGCAGTTTCATATCGACCTGCATCTCTTCGATGATTGGCAGATCTTTACGCAGTTCGAAGACGATCGCGCCTTCGGCAAGCAGGAAATCGGCCCCGCTGACGCGGACAAGGCGGATCTGAGACTGGCATTCCTCGCTTATTCCCATACCTTCGGTGCCGGAACCTTCAAGGCCCGGATCGGCCGGCAGGACTTTGCATTCGACCTGCAACGCTTCGTTTCATCGCGCGATGGACCAAATGTCCGGCAATCCTTCGATGCCGTCTGGGCCGATTGGGAAACCGGGCCTTGGCGTTTCATCGGCTTCGTCAGCCAGCCCGTGCAATACAGCGACGAGACGGCTTTCGACGACACCTCCAACGGCGATTTTCGGTTCAGTACCGTGCGTGTTGAACGTCACGTGCTCGGCGGCAACGAACTGAGCGCCTATTATTCCCTCTATCAGCGCCGAAACGCGCATTACCTGGATGCTGTGGGTGACGAGGACCGGCAGATTTTCGACGCCCGATTTGCCGGCAGCCGCAACGGCATCGACTGGGATATCGAGGGCATGGGGCAGCTCGGCACCGTCGGCGACAAGGATATCCGTGCCTGGGCTTTCGGCGCGAGGGCGGGCTATACGTTCGAAGATGTCGCCTGGACGCCGCGTCTCGGCCTTCAATTCGATCTCGCCTCCGGCGATCGTCATCCTGGAGATGACACCATCGGCACATTCAATCCGCTGTTTCCGAACGGCTATTACTTCACGCTTGCCGGCTATACCGGTTGCGCCAACCTGATCCATCTCAAGCCCTCGATCACGGTCAAGCCGACGGAGAAGTTGACGCTGACCGGCGCGATTGGCCTGCAATGGCGGCAGACGACAGCCGACGCGATCTATATCCAACCCAACCAGCCGCTGCCTGGAACTGCGGGCAAGGGCGGTGCATGGTCCGGGGCTTACGGTCAGATCAGGCTTGACTACGCTTTCACGCCCAATCTCAGCGGTGCGATCGAAGCGGTTCACTATGATGTCGGCAATACCATCCGGGACGCCGGCGGCCACGACGGCAACTACCTCGGCGTACAACTCGGCTTCGCCTGGTGATCCAGATAATGCAGCGTAAAGCCCGGAATGTTCGATTATTGTGCGGATTGCGCACCGGATTCGGTCGCCATCAGCGGGCTGTGCGAGACCAATCCTGTTGTATTCGTTATGATAATCGCGATCGCGATAACGGCTGCAAGGCGAGTGACGCCGCGGAAGAATAGCGCCAGGGGAACCAATATTATCAAGAAGACGACCATGGCCGGTGCTCTTGTTGAGGTGAAGACTGCACGGATCGGCAATTTACGCCAGCACTGCTCCCTGATGTGCCGGAGACCTTCGGGGCATTTCTCCTGGTCGAGGAGGACTCGCAGCTGGGCTTACCGCCAACTCGATTCGAGCATTTGGTCGAGGCCGAAACGAAATGACATCGAGAGGGAAATCGCCCGAGTTTCCGAGAACATATGTCGAATTGCTGTCGATGCTGAAGACATCGCCCTGCTGGAGGGAGGTGTAGGAAGCCTCTCCCTCGGCAGAAATGACTCGAAGATCTCCGGTACCTCGCAGCACATATCCGGCTTGTCTCTTCCCCGCCTGATGGGCGTGCGACGTCCCATGCGCTCCGATCGATTTCCTGGAAACGACCAACTGGCTCAAAAACGGCCATTCAGGAGAAAGTTCTATCGGCGGCTCCTGGGAATCGTTTTCCCATGTGAGAACCCGCTTGAGGCAGAAACGCGACATTGCCGCGCCATTCCTCAGCGGTCTGCCAAGACTTGGTGGTTCGGAAAATTTCGCGGCACCTGGAACATCAGGTCCCAGCGAATGCGACCGCCCGGTCAAAGGGATTTCTTCGGCGAGCGCGAATACGAATTCGGCGGCACGGCTACCAATATTTTCTATCACGTGCGTACATTTTGAAGGCAGAAACAATGCCTCACCTTCGGCAACCGTAAAACTGTCGCAAGAACCTTGAGAGCTGCAGACACCGATACGGGCTCTGCCTCCAACGCAATAGCCGATTTGCTCCACGGCTTGAGTTGAATATGTGCTGCCGATGCATCCAGCGAAAATGACGACCCTTCGCACCGAAACTTGCTCGGGAAGTCGGAGGTGGGTGGAGTTCACGCTGGTGAAACATCCGGAGTCATCGCAATGGATCGGGAGTTGTTCACTGAGTGAGGCCACGTCTCTGTATGTCGAATCCGAAACTGTCATGAACTCTCCTCCACAACCCATTGCACCAACCATAGAATGCGCCCTAATCGGCCAATACCGAACAGTGATCTAGTTCAACCTATCCCTTGGTAGGGTTGACCGATGTAGGAACCGCAAAGGCGGATATCACCGCATGCCGGCGACGTTGTAGCCGCCATCCACCGTGATGCTCTGGCCTGTAACGAACGCCGCCTCCGGGCTGCTCAGCCAGGTGACCGCGCCGGCAATATCGTCCGGCTGCCCAATACGCCCGAGCGCGGAATACGCGGCGAGCGCGGTCATCGCTTCGGGCGGAAATTTGCCGGTCGCCGGAGTATTGGTAACACCCGGACTGGAGTTGTTGATGCGAATACCATCCCGTTCGATCTCGAGTGCCAATGCGCGAACCATGGCATCCACGGCGCCCTAGGGCGGCAGCCCGGCCGATCCCGCTTTCGGCGCCTGTCACTACGGCGACCCGGCCCGCGAACCGTTCCGGATCATTCCGCAGGATTGTCTTGTTTGCCAACTTCACCGGCATGTCTATGATCCAACTTTGTTGAGGCTGGCTTCAATGTAGTGGGGAGAGATATGTTGGAAAATCATCTGTGATCGGCATGCCTTGGTGAGCAGGGCGCAACAATCGTGAGCGGGGCGATTTCGCCGAGCTGACCGCTTCCCGCTCTCAGGCTTTTGGCTCGAAGGGTGCCGGGCGGCGGCCAGCGCCTTGGTGGGCGAGCATCCAGCCCGGATATTCCGGCACCAGCGCACTGACTTCATCGAGCCTTTTCATATCGTCTTCATCGAGCTTCAGCTTGACGGCGGCAAGGTTCTGGTCGAGCTGGTCGACACGCTTGGCGCCGATGATCACTGTGGTGACGAAGGGCTTGGCGAGGATATAGGCGAGCGCCACAGTGGCGACGCTGACGCCATGCTTTTCGGCGACTTCGCGCATGACGGCAACGCAGGCCCAGGCCTTGTCCTTGTCGACGGGCGGGAAATCGAAACTGGCGCGGCGGCCTTCGCCGTTGCCGGGCGCGCCTGGACCATACTTGCCGGAGAGCAGACCGCCGGCGAGCGGCGACCAGACCATCAGGCCGAGCTTTTCCTCCTGCATCATCGGCACGATGTCACGCTCGAGATCGCGGCCGGCGATGGAGTAATAGGCCTGCACCGTCTCGAAGCGGGCAAAGCCGCGTCGTTCCGACAGGCCGAGCGCTTTGGAAATGCGCCAGGCCTGCCAGTTGGAGACGCCGATATAGCGCACGAGACCGCGGGAAACGAGATCGTCAAGAGCGCGCAGCGTCTCCTCGATCGGCGTCACCGTATCGGTCGCGTGGATCTGATAGAGGTCGATATGATCCGTCTGCAGGCGCTTGAGGCTCGCCTCGACGGAATCCATGATGTGGCCGCGCGAGGCACCGCGGTCGTTCGGCTTGTCGCCCATGACGCCGTAGACCTTGGTGGCGATGACGACGTCCTTGCGGGGGATGTCGAGGTTCTTCAGCGCCTGGCCGAGCAGCCTTTCGGACTCACCGAACCAATAGACATCGGCGGTATCAATGAAATTGACGCCTGAAACAAGCGAGCGCTCGACGATCCGGTCCGCCGCCTTCTGGCCCACACCTGCGATGGCGCCCCACGCGGGGCTGCTGCCCGCTTCGCTGAATGTCATGGTGCCCAGGCATATTTCCGAGACGAAAAGTCCCGTATTTCCGAGTTGATTGTATCGCATGGAGAAATTCCTTGTGTCGGCCGCAAGCGGCCGACAGCTCCTTTGTTGAGAACGGCTTCAAGGTAATGGTGGTAGCTATGTTGGAAAATGATCTGTAATCGGCATGCCTTGTTGAGCAGGAGACAACAATCATGAGAGGGAGCGATTTCGCCGAGCTGACCGCTTTCGTCGCTGTCGCCGAGACGCAGAGTTTCGCGCGAGCAGCTTCGAAACTGGGCCTCTCCCGTTCGGCCTTGAGCCACGCAATCCGCGCGCTCGAGGAACGGGTCGGTACACGGCTGCTCAATCGCACGACGCGCAGCGTCTCCCTGACGGATGCCGGACGCACGCTGTTTGCCCGGCTGCCTCAGGCATTTGCCGAAATCAAAGATGCCGTCGACGGCCTGAGCGTTTACCGTGAACAACCGGCGGGGACAGTTCGGCTGAACCTGTCGCGCCCGGCCGCCGAGATCCTGGTCACTTCCAAGCTTCCAGCCTTTGCGGTCGCCTATCCCGACATCCATGTCGAACTGACAGTCGAGGACCAGATTTCGGATATCGTCGGCAGCGGCTACGACGCGGGCGTTCGTCCCGGCAGATTTCTCCATCAGGACATGATAGCGGTCCGGTTGACACCGGACATTCGCATCGCCATCGCAGGATCACCGGCATATTTCGAGCGTCATCCCATACCGACTGTACCGAAGGACTTGGCCAAGCATGCCTGCATCGATTACCGATGGACCGAGTCCGGCGCCGTTTATCGATGGCCGTTCAGCAACGCAGGAGAACAGCTGGAGGTCGAGGTAACGGGTCCTCTGACGACGAACGATATAGGCCTGACGGTGGAGGCCGCGCTTGCCGGGATGGGACTGGCCTGCACGCTTGAAGGCAACATAGCGCAGGAGCTGGCACAGGGGCGCCTAGTCCGGGTATTGGAGGACTGGTGCCCCCCGTCCCCCGGCTTCTACCTCTATTATCCAAGCGGCCGCCTTCTTTCGGCGGCGTTTAGGGCGTTCATTGACTTCATGCGCACCGGCGAGGACGTCACGAGCGAGGCCGAGGGTTCGGGAGGATGACGTGCATGATTGCCGACCTTGTCTGAGGCGGCAGGTAATTGCGGTCTGCATGACATCAGGACGAACCCAAACCTAAGTATAGTTACGACGCTCGCCGGCTGGCTATATCCTCAAACCATCGCCTTGATCCTCCTCGCGAGGCGGGTAGCGCGCTACCAAAGACGACTGCCGTGTGAGAGAATACCCACCCTTGGGATGTTCACACGCACAGATCGCATGGTGGACATATTCGGCAATTTAAACTGCATTGAGCACGCTACTGGATTTGATAAGATGGATTGCGTGTGCGATATGCGTTTTAACATCAGAATTCATGATGTTTATCCCATTGTTTTTTCAGTAATCTTGGCATTCCACTGCTTGGTTTTCGCACCCTTGAAGAGGGCGCAGGTCTTGGATATCGGACGCCGCGCAGGCAAGAGAAGGCGTAGGGATCTGGCGAATCATGAACAATACGGTTCGGGAATCGAAAGACTTATTTTCCTTTGGCCCCTTTACCCTGGTGCCGATGGAAAGGCGGCTCGAAAAGAACGGCGTTCCCGTCACCATAGGAAGTCGCGCTTTTGATATCCTTCTCATATTGATCACCCATGCAACGGAGATCGTCAGCAAGACGACGCTTCTGAAGCAGGCCTGGCCGAACGTCATCGTCGATGAAGGCAGCCTGCGCTTTCAGGTGAATGCGCTCAGAAAAACTCTCGGCGAGGGCGGTTCAAGCGCCGAATATGTTTCGACGGTGCAGGGGCAGGGATACCGGTTCGTCGCACCGGTGTCTCGGTTGACCCCTGCCAAAGAGGCGAAGGAAAGAGCTTCATCATCCGACATTGCCGGCCTGCCTTCCAAGCGAACCAGGCTCGTCGGGCGCGATCCGACGGTACGATTGCTGGCACAATTGCTGATCGCGAAGCGGTTTGTGTCCATCGTGGGGCCTGGTGGAATAGGAAAAACATCTGTCGCCATATCGGTGGCGCAATCGATGAGCGTCGAGAAGGATCTTTCGGTCTGTTTCGTCGATCTCGGCGCGGTAACCGATCGGAAACTGGTGGCGAGTTCCGTTGCGTCAGCGCTTGGCGTGACTGTCTATTCCGACGATCCCGCTCCCGCCATACTATCCTCCCTGAAGGAAAAGCGCCTGCTGCTCGTGCTCGACTGTTGCGAGCACGTCATCGATTCAGCGGCCGAGTTGGCGAATGATATTTTCCAACACGCAAATGAGACATACATCCTCGTCACAAGCCGGGAGCCGCTTCGCGTCGAGCGCGAGCATATTTATCGTTTGCCGCCTCTGGATTTTCCACCCGACGGTCCAAACCTCACGATCAGTGACGCGATGAGATTTTCTGCCGTTCAGCTTTTCGTTGATCGGGCATCGATGTCGGTGAACGATTTCTCGATTGGCGACGAAGATGCCGAGGCGGTTGCCCTCATCTGCCGGCGGCTCGATGGCATCCCGCTTGCAATCGAATTCGCAGCCGGCCAATTGGAGGCATTCGGGATTCAGCGATTGACGGCGCTGCTCGACGACCGGTTTCAGTTGCTCTGGAGAGGGCAGCGCACGGCATTGCCTCGACATCAAACACTCAATGCCGTGCTCGATTGGAGCTATGCGCTGTTGAGCGCGGAGGAACGCCAGGTTTTACGTCGCCTGTCCATTTTTGTGGGAAGCTTCACAATCGAGGCAGCACAATCGGTTGCTTCGACCAATGAGGTCGATCCGGCCCATATCGTAGCGGTCGTTGCGAGCCTGATTGCCAAGTCTCTCGTCAGCGCCAACGTCGGACATCTTCAGCCGCGCTACCGGCTCCTGGACACAACGCGGACCTATGCTCTCCAAAAACTCGAGGAAAGCGGAGAGCTGAAGGAAATGCAGTTTCGGCATGCCGCCTATTTCCATGACGTGCTTGCTCTGAGAACACAACGCGATCAAATGGGGCCGGAGCACCTGAGAGAACTCGCCCGCGACGTTGACGACATTCGCATGGCTTTGAACTGGGCGTTTTCCGCTGAAGGCGACCCCTTGTGTGCGATAGGGCTGACGGCATCATCCGCAGAGATCTGGCTCGGCGCAGGTTTGCTGGCCGAATGCAGGGAGCTGATGACACGGGCCCTTTCGAATTTCGAGATGAGCGGGGCGGGGCCGCGGCAGGAAATGCTGATTCAGATGGCGTTGGGCGCGGCCGTCATGTTCACCGTTGGCATAGGTAGCGAATTCAAAGCGACATGGCACAAGGTTCTGATCATCGCGGAAAATATCGGCGATGCGGACGGACAGTTGACGGCCTTGCTGACATTGTGGGCGCAGCAGATACGATCAGCAGAGTTTGCATCGGCGCTCGAGCTTGCAGAACGCGCTGCGGTAGTCGCCGCAAACCTCCCCGATCCAGGCGCGCAGGCAATGACTGGCTGGATGGTGGGCCTTTGCATGCACCACCTCGGTAAGTTGAACGACGCCAGGATAAATCTGGAAGAGTCGCTTAAAAAAGATACCGAGGCGTCCCGGCAGAGAATTCTGCGTCAATTCGGCTATGATCGCCGTGTCGATGCATTGGGCGTACTCGCGAACCTGCAGTGGACGCAAGGGTTCGCAGACAAGGCCTTGATGACGAATTCGCTGTCGATGCGAGAAGCCTCACAATTCGAATACGCAGTTCCCGTATGTGTCGCAAAAGCCTGGCACGGCTTTAACAGCTATCTGACAACCGCTGATTTTGCACAAACGGAAAGCGAGCTGAAGGATTTGGTCGAATTCGCACAGCGGCATGGCATCGAGAGCTACCATGGCTTCGGTCTTTGCCTGGTGGCATTGTGTCGTGAGGGTCGTGACCATATCGAAACGACGGCACGCTCTGTCTTGGCGGGGCTCGAGGTGCTTTCGAAGTCGCAGTATAGGGTTTTTCATCCTATCTTTCGCGCACAACTCGCAAGGGCGTTGGCTGCCGTCGGCAGATATGATGACAGCTTGCTCCAGTTGCATCTTATCGACGACGAGGATCACAACTCGGACCATTGGTGTCGCGCTGAAATTATCCGAATTCGCGGCGAGATCTTTGCCATGCGCGGCGAAACCGGGCCTGCCGAAGAGCTTCTCATTGCCTCGGTGGCGCATGCGAGGCGGCAAGGCGCACTTGCCTGGGAGCTGCGTGCAGCCAACAGTCTTGCGCGCCTCTACATGGATAGACAGGAGCCAATCAAGGCGCGCACAACGTTGGCCCCTGTCTTCTCGCGCTTTACCGAGGGATTTTCGACCCGCGATCTCCTAGAAGCCCGTTCCCTTCTTGCAGGAATGCCGGTCGGCTGAGCTCTTCCTGCCATAACGCTATTCTTTGGCGAAGCGTCGTTGCGAATTCTGGGATCGCAAGAACCCTCCAGAACATCCGAAGGCCGGATGGCGGCCAGTATCGGCGTCAATCGTTGATCAGA
Organism: Rhizobium sp. PRIMUS64; assembly: GCF_023006465.1. Classification (NCBI taxonomy): domain Bacteria; kingdom Pseudomonadati; phylum Pseudomonadota; class Alphaproteobacteria; order Hyphomicrobiales; family Rhizobiaceae; genus Rhizobium; species Rhizobium sp. PRIMUS64. The sequence goes on from NZ_JALBGX010000009.1 coordinate 29,969, forward strand.
ATGACCTGTGCGCCTGCTCGGTCCTTGACAAAGTACCAGTGTTAGCGAGCTGCGTGGTTCTTTTAACAAAATCTAACGAGCGTCGCCTGGCGAGGGCACGCATGATGCCTCTCGTGACTTGGACCGATAGCACTGAAGAGGACCAGGGAATGCTCAAAGGTTATACGCTTCCACTTTCACCCGAGGGTGAAGCAAACATCGTTCCGACGCCGCCATGGCACTATTCCGGTGATGTGCTGGCGATCGAATTCTGGACCGATCCACAGGCCGCCGCCGCCTGCCTGCCGCCGGGGCTCAAAGCCGATCAGTGCGCCGACGGACATGCTCTCGGACTGTTCGTTGACTGGCAGTTTACCGCCCAGGACGACGAGTTTCTCGATCCCGCCAAGTATCAATACCGCGAATTTTATGTGCTCGTCGATGCCGTGTGGCGCGATACGCCGGTTGCCTGGTGCCCTTACATCTATGTCGACAACGACGCCGCCATGGGCCGCGGCTGGATCCAGGGATATCCGAAGAAGTTGGCTAGCGTGTTTCAGACACGGTCGTTTGCAGCCGCCAGCCCTGCGGCCGCCCCGATTGCAGCCGGCACGACCTTTGCCGGCAGCATGTCGGTGCATGGCCGGCGCGCTGCGGCCGGGCGCGTGACCCTTCGCGAGCAGGTTCCGGAACTGCCGGCAGCCTTGTTGCGTCCGACCGTCAATCGCCGATATTTTCCGCGTCTGACCGCCGGACAGCATGATCAGCCGAGCGTCAACGAATTGACCATGGTCGTCAACGATGACTTCAAATTCACCAATTGCTGGGTGGGCGAAGGCAAGATCGCTCTTCCGAAAACGGCGGGCGAGGAACTCGACGCATTGGCTCCCATGCGGGTCGGCTCGGGATATCGTTTTTCGATGTCCTGCACCATCAAGGATCTGAAGATCCTTGATGGTCTCGGTTCTTGAGAGGCCAGTTAACCCGGCCGTCAAGCTATTCACTCCTGGAATTTCGGAGCAATCCCATGCTTAAAGGTTACACTCTTCCCCGCTCGCCTCTCGGAAAGGCTGCTGCGACGCCGGCGCCGCCATGGCACTATTCCAGCGACATCGTCGGAGCCGAATATTGGACCGATCCGGCAGCAACCGCGGCTCTCCTTCCGGATGGATTATCCCCGGATCCCAAGACGAATGGCCATGTGACGGCGGTATTCCTCGATTGGCAGTTCACCAGCCAAAATGAGGAGCTGCTGGACCCTGCTCGTTATCAATATCGCGAAGCCTTTGTGCTGATCGACGCGGTATGGCGCGAAACACCGATAGTCTTTTGCCCCTATATCTACGTCGACAATGACGCGGCCATGGCCAGAGGCTGGACTCAAGGATTTCCGAAACGTTTGGGCAGCGTCTTCCAGACCAGAAGCTTCGCTGCCCCGGGCCTTGCCGCCGGTCAACTGCGGCCCGGCAGCCGCTTTGGGGCCAGCCTGTCGGCCCATGGCGAACGCCTGATGGAGACGCGCATCACCCTCCATCAGGCGGAGCCCGATCCGCGTGTCATCTTCGGTCGTCCAACCGTCAACTTGCGCTACTTCCCGCGCCTTGCCGCCGGCCAGCAGGATCGACCTGCGGTCAACGAGTTGGTCCTGTCGATCACCGACAACCTCACAATCGTCGACATGTGGACGGGCGAGGCCGACCTTCTCATTCCTGAGATCGAGGACGAAGAGCTTCACGCCTTGTCTCCGATGAGTATGGGCAAAGGTTTCCGCTGTTCGATGGCCTATTCGGTCACCGACCTGAGGACACTCGAGGATTTCCAGGCATGACCACGCCCATCTCGGCGTGTCGGATCCATCGTAGTTAGGCGGTTTAGGAGGAAATTATGTCTAGAACTGCTGCAGCATATCTTGCCGAAACTCTGGAAAAAGCAGGCGTCAAGCGGATTTACGGGGTTGTCGGCGACTCGCTCAACGGCTTGAACGATGCTCTTCGCAAAAAGAAAAGCATCGACTGGGTGCACATGCGGCACGAGGAAGGCGCGGCCTTCGCGGCGGGCGCGGAGGCGCATCTGACCGGAGAGCTCGCCGTGTGCGCCGGCAGTTGCGGCCCGGGAAATCTCCATCTGATCAACGGACTTTTCGATTGTCATCGCAACGGTGTTCCGGTGTTGGCCATTGCATCCCACATCCCAAGCACCGAGATCGGCATCGACTATTTCCAGGCCACCCATCCCGAAAATCTCTTCAAGGAATGCAGCCACTATGTCGAATTGGTTTCAGACCCCAGGCAGCTGCCTCAAATTCTTCATCGCGCTATCCGGGTCGCCGTGGCCAAGAGAGGCGTGGCGGTCGTTGTATTGCCCGGCGACGTGGCCTTGAAGCCAGTTGAAGCAAAGGTTCCGGAATGGCTGATACCCACGAAACCCGAAATCAGGCCGAGCCAGAGCGATCTCGAGCGGCTTGCGGCGCTGCTGAATGCCGATGCAAGGGTCACGCTTCTCTGCGGTGCGGGTTGCGCGGGCGCGCATAGTGAGGTCGTCGACTTGGCGCGCAAGCTCAAGGCGCCAATCGTCCACGCATTCCGTGGAAAGGAATATCTCGAATACGACAATCCCTTCGACGTCGGCATGACGGGTTTGGTGGGCTTTGCCTCGGGATATGAAGCGATGATGAGCTGCGATACGCTGCTCATGTTGGGCACGGATTTCCCCTATCGTCCGTTCTACCCCGAGCACGCCAGGATCGCCCAGATCGATATCAGGCCGGAGGCGCTGGGCAATCGAGCTCCGCTCGACATTGGGCTCATCGGCGACGTCAAGACAACGGTGTCGGCGCTCATGCCGTTGCTGGAGGAAAAAAGCGATTCTTCACACCTGGACCAGGCCGTTGAGACCTATGCCAAGGCAAGGCGCGGTCTGGACTCGCTCGCCGAAAGCGGGCCGAACAGCGATGTCATTCATCCCCAATATCTTGCGCGACTCGTCAGCGAACTGGCGGCGGATGACGCAGTCTTTACCTGCGATGTCGGGACACCAATCATCTGGACCGCCCGCTATATCAAAGTGAATGGAAGGCGACGGATCGTCGGCTCGTTCAATCACGGCTCGATGGCAAATGCGATGCTTCAGGCAATCGGTGCGCAAGCGGCATTCCCGAACCGGCAGGTGATTTCTTTGTCCGGCGACGGAGGGTTCACCATGATGATGGGCGATTTCATCACGCTCACGCAAATGAATCTGAATGTGAAGGTCATCGTTCTCAACAACGGGACGCTTGGCTTCGTCGAAATGGAAATGAAAGCCACCGGCTTCCTCGATACCAATTGCGACCTGATCAATCCGAACTTCGCAGAAATGGCGCAAGCGATGGGCGTCAAGGGCATTCGGGTCGAGAGGCCGCAAGACCTTGAGGCTGCCCTTGCGGAGGCCATGGCGCATGACGGGCCGGTTCTCGTCGATGTCGTTAGCGCACGCCAGGAATTGGCCATGCCGCCGAAGACGACGGCAGAACAGGCCTACAAATTCAGCTTGTTCATGGCGAAGGCCGTTCTGGACGGACGGGCTCGCGAACTGATCGACCTCGCCAAGGTCAATCTGACCCGCTGAGCGGGTTCAAATTATTGCCAAATCGAAACTGACCGTCCCGGACTGCCGGGGCGGAGGGAAGTTCTGTGCGCAGAGCCAACGAAGGAGCCGCCGAATGAACCGTATAGTCTCAGACGGAACTACGTCTGATCCCTCAGGGGCCTGGTCTGCCTGCATGCTTTCTTGCCTTGGCAAGTTCGGCCGCGTTGGCTTGATCCTTCCGCCCATGGCCGCGGGCCTCGCAGCTTGCCAGGAGGGTGTGCTCAGCCCACAGGGGCCGATCGGAAAAGCCGAGCGCATTATTCTGATCGATGCGACGGTCATCATGCTCGCCGTCGTTATCCCTGTGATCTTGCTGACAGTGGCTTTTGCCTGGTGGTTCCGCGCCGGAAACGACCGAGCCAGATATTTGCCGGACTGGGAGTATTCCGGGCGCATCGAAATGATCGTCTGGTCCATTCCGGCACTCGTCATCATTTTTCTCGGCGGCATCGCCTGGATCGGCTCTCATCAGCTCAGTCCTTCCGAACCAATCATCTCGGCGCAAAAGCCGGTCGATGTGGAGGTTGTGTCGCTCGATTGGAAATGGCTGTTCATCTATCCGTCTGAAGGGGTTGCCAGCGTTAACCGGCTAGTGGTGCCGGTCGGCGCCCCCGTCCATTTCAAGCTGACATCAGCCACGGTCATGAACAGCTTTTTCGTGCCCCAGCTTGGCAGTCAGATCTACACGATGCCAAACATGACGACACAGCTCAATCTCCAGGCAGACACACCAGGCGTCTACAAGGGCCTGTCGGCACAGTTCAGCGGCGACGGCTTTTCAGACATGCATTTCGAACTCGCGGCCGTCCCTGACGATCAATACCAGGATTGGATCAGGACGACGCAGGCCAAGAACAACAGTCTCGACGCCGGTACTTTCTCCACCCTCGCGCGCCCCAGCAGTGCAAATCGGCCGGAGACCTTCTCCTCCGTCGATCCGCGGCTGTTCGAGGCGGTGTCGATGGGCGGCCTTTCCGATTTCTCAACCCAATTGGAGCACTCAGATGCTAGGTAAGTTGAGCTGGGACGCCATTCCCTTCAATAACCCGATCGTGCTGATCGCCTTCTCCCCCGTTGTCGTATTGATCCTCTTTTTGCTGGGGCTCGTGACAATCAAGGGATGGTGGCCGTATCTCTGGCGCGAATGGATCACCAGCGTCGATCACAAGAGGATCGGGGTCATGTACGTCATCCTCGCGCTGGTGATGTTGGTGCGCGGTTTTGCGGATGCGATTATGATGCGAACGCAGCAGGCATTGGCCGCGGGCGGAGCCCAGGGCTATCTTCCCCCCGACCACTACGATCAGATTTTCTCTGCTCACGGCACGATCATGATTTTCTTCGTGGCGATGCCGTTCGTTGTCGGCCTGATGAATTTTGCCGTGCCGTTGCAGCTTGGCATCCGGGATGTGGCCTTTCCCGTCCTCAACAATGTGAGCTTCTGGCTCACCGCAGCCGGTGTTCTTCTCATCAATGTATCGCTGGTTGTCGGCGAGTTTGCGCGCACGGGATGGCTTGCCTATCCCCCGCTCAGCGAGACGGCTTTTTCGCCCGGCGTCGGCGTCGACTACTATCTCTGGTCGCTGCAGATATCAGGCATGGGGACTTTGTTGTCGGGCATCAACCTGACGACGACGATCCTCAAGCTTCGGGCGCCGGGCATGCGGTACCTCAGAATGCCGATTTTCTGCTGGACCGCCCTGGCGTCGAATCTTCTGATGGTCGCTGCGTTTCCCGTTCTGACGGCCACCTTCGCGATGCTGTTGCTCGACCGCTATCTCGGCTTCCATTTTTTCACGACGGATGGCGGCGGCAATGCGATGATGTATATCAACCTGATCTGGATATGGGGCCACCCTGAGGTCTACATCCTCATCCTTCCGGCATTTGGTGTTTTCTCCGAGGTGGTCGCCACCTTCTCGTCAAAGCCCTTGTTCGGCTACCGCTCCATGGTCATGGCGACCATGGTGATCTGCATCCTGTCATTCGTGGTTTGGTTGCACCACTTTTTTACGATGGGTGCTGGCGCCAACGTCAACGCCTTCTTCGGTGTGATGACGATGATCATCGCGGTGCCGACCGGCGTGAAGGTCTTCAATTGGCTCTTCACTCTCTATGGCGGGCGGATTCGATTTACGACACCAGTTTATTGGGCCCTGGGTTTCATGGTGACATTCGTGATCGGTGGGATGACCGGGGTTTTGATGGCGATCCCGCCGGCTGATTTCGTCCTGCACAACAGCCTTTTTTTGATCGCTCATTTTCACAACGTCGCAATAGGTGGCGTCGTCTTCGGAGTGCTTGCGGGCTACACCTACTGGTTTCCGAAGGCTTTCGGGTTCACGCTCGACGAACGGCTCGGCAAAGCCGTCTTCTGGTGCTGGTTCATCGGCTTCTATCTCGCTTTCATGCCTCTATACGCTCTCGGGCTGATGGGCGCCACGCGACGGATGCAGCACTACGCCGATCCAGGCTGGCAGCCCTTGATGCTGGTGGCGCTTGCAGGAGCCGTTCTGATCCTGTTCGGCATCGTCCTGACGGTGGTGCAACTCGTCGTCAGCATTCGCACGCGGGAGCAGCGTCGCGATCTGACAGGTGACCCATGGGGCGGACGAACTCTGGAGTGGTCAATCCCGTCACCGCCACCAGCCTGGAATTTTGCGGTCCTGCCGACGGTCAACGGCACCGATGCCTATTGGGCCATGAAACAGAAGGGCATTCAGCCTCTCGTCGCAGATGGGAATGCATATCAAGCGATCGAGGTCCCCCGCAGCAATCCCACCGGTGTCTTTCTGGCCTTCTTCTCGGTCGGATGGGGATTCGCGATGATCTGGCACATATGGTGGATGGCGATCCTTGGCATCCTCGGCTGTATCGCGGTTAGCCTCGCCCAAGCGTGGCGTGTCGACAATGAAACAACGTTCAGTGCCGAAGAAGTCGCCGCCGTCGAGCGGGCCCGGCTTGGCCAGGAGATCCCAGCATGAGCCAATCTCATCTCACACTCGTCCATAACAGCGACGCCGCGCCGCACGACCTACCGCTCTCGGAAAGGGGGCCGGCACCGGTATCGAATGTCGTCGGCTATGGTTTCTGGCTGTTTCTGCTGTCCGATATCATCATATTTGCAGCGCTGTTTGCCGCCTATGCGGTGTTGTCCGGCTCAACGGCCGATGGTCCAGGCGGCGCACAAATCTTCGACAAGGATCACGTTTTTCTCGAAACGCTATTCCTGCTCGCATCCAGCGTGACCTGTGGTTTCGGCGGGCTCGCGGTGCAGCGCAATGACCTCAGGCCGAGCATCTTTTGGTTGGTTGCCACATTCTTCCTCGGCGCCTGCTTTCTGGTGCTTGAAGTGTCGGAGTTCGCCAGTCTTGTCACCAGCGGCGACGGTCCGACAAGAAGCGCCTTTCTCTCGGCGTTTTTCATCCTGGTCGGAACCCATGGGCTGCACGTCTCCGTCGGAATGCTTTGGCTTGTGGTGATGCTGGCTCAGATCCTCACGCTCGGATTCAAGCCGATGGTGCGCCGCCGGCTGTTCTGCTTCTCTCTCTTTTGGCACGCGCTCGATATTGTCTGGATCGGCGTTTTTACAATCGTCTACCTCGGAGCACATCAATGAGTGATCTTAGCGAAGCACAGGGGCAAGCCCCAGGCGTCAACGAGCACAGCCGGCCGGATGGACGCAGCTATCTGATTGGCCTGGCTTTCGCTCTCGTTCTGACCACTGCATCGTTCTGGGCGTCATCGAGCGATCTGATCTACGGCCCAGCTCTTCCTGTGCTGCTTGCGGTGCTGGCGATTGCACAAATGGGCGTGCACCTGGTGTTTTTCCTTCACATCTCGAGCGCACCTGACCAGACCAACAATTTCCTTGCTCTCGCATTTGGTATCTTCGTCGTGGGGCTCATCGTATTTGGGTCCATGCTGATCATGTCGAATCTCAATCACGCGATGGTATCGATGGATCAACTTATGGATATGCAACGGTAGTCAGGCCTTGCGTCAACCAAAGACCAACAATCGCTAGCTGACGCCGGTCCTGTGACCAGGGCAGGCAGTCGGATTAGTTCCCTGTCGGTCGCGAGTCCCGGCGGGTCGGTAATGCGATGATTGGGCGTGTCAAGTACGCGTCCAGGAGGTGGAGAAAATTGTGGCTTTACTTCCCGATTTCAATTGAAGCCGTAGGCTGTATTTTCATTTCTCATTTTTGACTTGCCGGCTTAATGCGGGGCGGGGGCAGAGCTCGGGCGCTTTGGTGAGATTGACCCGGAAGCGGCGATGCATATGGGCCCCCCTACGCGTCTGCTTTAGGGGCGTGAAGGAGATGATGCGGCCGGAGGCGGGACCGCCTCGAAGACCAATGTTCCAGCTTCGTGGTGGGGACACATGAATCTTAGTTCTATCCGAAGATCGAACGGGCGTACACGCCGCAACATCATTCGAAACCTTCGGTCTTCCGGCCAGCGTTCGCGGATCGCTTGGTTGGCACCATGCTACTGGCGATACCGATGCGACTTCGACATGGCGCTTTTCTTCGGGTCTCCCATTCGCCGTCGAGGGTGCCTCCATCGATACCAATGTCGCAGTGGCGGACATAGGTCTTGACCTGGGGCTCTCGCCCGGTAGCAAGCTCGCCTTGCGCTACTCAAGTCAGATCGGCGCAGACTCGTTTGAAAACAACCTTTCCGCACGACTCGACATCAGGTTTTGAGCCAGAAACGGTGCCGGACGGGCCAATGCTGTGCATGGGGATAAAGACTGCCGAGAGAAGGGGAAGGTGGGAGATGTCTCGTTGCGGGCATACAACCCAATACCGGGCGACGCAGCACGGTATGGAATTCAAGCGCGCGGTTGTTAACCCTGTAGCGTCGCGCGCCACCGATCTTGACGGCCAGATATTCTCGCTGAGATGCCAATAATGAGCGATACATCGCGCATATAGGAACTATATGACCGACATGTCGATCATTATAGCAGGTAAAGCTGTAGACATTTGCCTTGCCCAATGCATAATGCATATTATGGCTATATGTATGATGGATCGATCAATGCCGGCAACGAGAAAACAGAGCTACGCACGATATACGATTGCTGCCGTCAATGTTTTAGGAAACATGATCCAGCTTGAACGTAAATCGCGGAGGATGACAGCGCAGGAACTTGCCGGCCGTCTTGGCGTAACACGCGGAACTGTGCAGCGGCTCGAACAAGGAGATCCGAAAGTGGAGCTGGGCGTCGCCTTTGAGGCGTGTACCGTTCTCGGCATTCGCCTCTTCGACGACGATCTTGGCGGTATGACATTCAGAAACGAAGAACTCCAGAAACGTCTTACGCTCCTGCCCAAATATGCGCGTCCGCGAAAGCCGATAGCGATCGACGATGACTTCTAAAAAGCCGCAGCCAACAGAAGCGTTCGTATGGGTGTGGCTATCGGAAACCGCCGATCCCGTGGTGGCCGGCCGCCTTGTCTTGAGGGATGGCGAGATCAGCTTCGTTTATGGTCGATCCTATCTGCAAAATCCGAACGCGGTTGCCCTTTACCTTCCGGAATTGCCGCTCGAAACGGGTGAGATACGACCTCTTTACGGTCTCTCAATGCCGAGTTCCATTCGAGACGCCTCTCCCGACGCATGGGGACGTCGGATTATCCTCAATCGCGCATTCGGCGTGAAAAGCGGCGAACTGAATGGACTGGAGCTTGATGAACTGACATTTCTGCTTGAGTCAGGCTCAGACCGAATTGGGGCGCTCGATTTCCAAACATCGGCGATAAAATATATTGGTCGCGGTACCGGCCACGCCACGCTTGATCAACTCATGAATGCCGCGGAACGGGTTGAAAAGAACCTTCCCCTCAGCCCCGAGCTGGATCAAGCGCTCCATCACGGCAGCTCGGTTGGCGGGGCTAGGCCAAAAGCCTTGATCGATGATGAGGCGCGCAAATTCATCGCAAAATTCTCGAGCAGCTCTGACACGTATAGCGTGGTGAAGGGCGAATACATTGCCATGCGCCTGGCCGCGCTTTCAGGTCTGAATGTATCGCCTGTAAAGATCGTTCGAGCGTCGGGGAAGGACGTATTGCTTGTCCAGCGCTTTGACCGCATTCGCGCTGGCAACGCTTGGTATCGCCGGTCGATGGTATCCGCCTTGACCATGCTCGAGCTCGACGAAATGCACGCGCGATATGCAAGCTATCAGGATCTGGCTGAAAGCGTACGCATCCGTTTTACCTCCGTTCCCGAAACATTGAGAGAGCTGTTTTCGCGCCTTTGCTTCAATGTCCTCGTTGGCAATACCGATGATCATGCCAGAAATCATGCCGCCTTTTGGGACGGCGCTTCGCTTTCACTCACGCCCGCCTACGATATCTGTCCGCAGCCGCGTGCAGGAGAGGAAGTGAGCCAGGCGATGCTCATCGTCGAGCAGGACAGGAGCAGCAAGATCGTCACCTGTCTCGCCGCGGCGTCGCATTTCCACCTGAGCCGGACTGAGGCGATCGAGATCGTCGGCCACCAACTACGCACGATTGGAGATAATTGGCGCGCATTGTGTGGTGAGGCTGCTCTGGGCGAAGTGGACCGAGCCCTGTTTTGGGGAAGGCAATTTCTAAACCCTTATGCCTTTTATGGCCTTGATGGCGACGCGAGCGATTTAGCGACAACGGCAGATACAATACGGGCTGAGCAAGGATAGCTAGCTTTACAGCTCCACTTAACCCAACGCAACCCTCCCTACGCGCCGACGGGTTGCCGACACTGGCTATTGTGCCTTGAAACGTTGGCGGTAGAGTGGGCGGCCAAGTTGCCGACGACGCTATCCTCGAACGGCCGCTTCAATTGCCGCGACGTCGATCTTCTGCATCTTCATCATCGCGTCGAAGGCTCTTTTTGCTTCAATCCCACCAGTTCTCATGGCATCCATCAAAACGCGCGGCGTGATCTGCCACGAGATTCCCCAACGGTCCTTGCACCACCCGCATTCGCTTTCCCGTCCGCCATTTCCAACGATGGCGTTCCAATATCGGTCGGTTTCCTCCTGGTTTTCTGTCGAAATCTGGAATGAGAAAGCTTCACTGTGTTTGAAGGTTGAGCCGCCGTTCAATCCGACGCAGGAGACACCGGCAACCGTAAATTCGACAACCAAAACGTTGCCGACTTTTCCATCCGGATAATCGCCGGGTGCTCGAATAATGGCTCCGACAGCGCTATCAGGGAAAGTCTGCGCATAAAAGTTTGCAGCTTCCTCGGCATCTTTCTCGAACCAAAGGCAGATCGTGTTCTTTGCCATTTCAGTCCCTTTCATGATTTGGTGTGAGGGGTCTAGCAGTCGTCATGATTGAAAGACGGACGAGTTATCGAGGAACCGACATCATCCCAAAAAGATTCTTTGGTCGGCGCAACGGTAGCGATATCGGCGCGGGAGATGACGGCGGAGAAGATCGTCGTCTTCAAGCGATAAGGTTCGTCATCCAAATCTTATTTGCCCAAGGCGACGATGGGGCTATTGAGACGATATGAACTTCTGACCCGTCAAAGATCAAACCGCTGTCCGAACAGGACCAGCGCACTCCCGGTTTGGTGCTCAATGACCCGGTAAATTGCGGTCGGCAAGCTGACGCGCGAGCGTCTCTAAAAAGCAAGGTTGCGACGAATGACTTCAGGCGCTCGGCAAATTGATTTGGGCCAGCCGACTCGTCCCAGCCGGGCTGAGTCAAGCGCTTAATTGTCCCTATAAGCTGTACCAGCATTGGACGGCTTCCCATTGAAGCGCGACCTCTACTCAGTGAGCTGCGGCAGGCACTCTCCTTGAAAGCGCGGCGCGCGTCTCAAATCTTGTCTAAAACCCCTAGAGGGGCTGCGGTTCTTCGGATCCTCGACGCGTCGAAATCCGCGTCGTTCTCCAGAGCTGTCACCTCCGCAACAGTCAGACCAGTAGTTTCTGCGACGTCGTCCAGCGAATAGCCGCGAGCCTGGCGAGCCTCTGCAAGCAGGGCGCCGATGGACGGGACAACAGGGGATTTCGCAATCTTCGAGGCCATGTTCATGTCGTTGAGGCTCCTTTTGGCGGCCGGAAAACGTGCAAACCGCTTTCTAGTTCCACCGCTGCCGACCGCGTCCGGCAGCGGACGATTTCTCCGATTTCCGCGGGCGCTCTTTCTATCAGTTTGTGCGACGGAGTACAGATCTGACGTGATGAGGGAGCGGACGCCCCTTGCATGCGGCCGACGAGAGGTATCGTAGATGCCGCCTCAGGCGAAACAAACAGATCGAACTGCTGTCTTTCGCTACCTCGGGTTCATTCTTAAAACGACTCTTCAGACTACATCGTCCGACAGATTCGCTATAAGTCATCCGCTCGTACAGATCAGGAGAAAACATGGAAACCGTGGAGATCAGCAACCGCAGTGACTTGGCGCTCTGGGCGATCCAACGCGCGCAATCAATCGTTGCGGCCGGAGGCGCGGCCTTCGCGATGGCTGCTCGTGATATGAATGAGGAAGCGCTGGCGGAGACTGCCGCCGCACTTGGCAAGGCCATCAGCGATGCCATGCTCGAGGTCTTCGACGGCCTGCTAGAAGAATAGTCTCAAGCTTGAGTCTCGGGATAGCAGGCGCTATCTGACCACTATTTTAATATAATTTTTGGGTCAGTAATCGAGTGAAAAGCCAGGAGACCGACGATCTGTTTGATTGACTTGCCGGTGTTCACTAGAAAGTCGCTGGCCCGCTGGATGCGCACCGTCATTTGAAATTGCTTGGCCGACATGCCAGTCTGCGCGCGAAAAAGGCGCCGAAAATAGAGGTGGCTGACACCGAGTTCCTCGGCGAACTGTTCAACCGAAAGCGGCAGGCCGCAACGCTCCATCAAAATCATTCGCGCACAACCGACGAGCCTGCCGGATACGCTTCTGTTGATATCGGTGGGCCGGCATAAAAGGGCCAGCAACTGAAGTCCAGGGGTTGAGATGCGCAGCTGATTGCGCGCGGTATCGTGCTGCGCCAACGCGTGGATCGAAGTGAACAAATCTGAAATCTCGGAGCTGCTTGGTCGCTCCGGTTGCGCCGAGCCGGCGTCGCATGCGAAATTGAAGGCGCTTCCCCCGCATTCGATCCAGTGCTCGACCCATCCGGCGCGGCGATCCGGGGCATGCCGGTGCCTGGCACCGGGAAAGAGCAGGAAAATAGAGCCTTCGGGTATCGTTGTCGGTCTCCACCCGTCCGGTGCCCGCTCCCCGTCGTCATTCCCATGGTGGATTGCCGCGAACTCCTGGATCGCAACCCCTACCGCTATTGAACCTTGCCCTCCTGTTCAACGCAATCTATATTCTGTTCAACACAGGAGAATGTTATGGCTACCCAACCACGAACTGGTGCGGAAAGCGAAGCGGAAGTCGCGTTGACTCGCAATAGGCTCGTACTTGAGCAAGCGAAGGCCGTCGGTCTCCTTGGTACGGCGAAGAATACCCGCTTGTCGGGGCGAGTGCCGTCGGAGTTGATCGAGGCAGCCAAGAAGCGTGCCCATGTTACATCTGACACTGAGTTGCTGGAATTGGCGCTTTCACGGCTGGCTCTCGAAGACGACTTTGGCGCACGTCTGGTGGGCCGCAAGGGCCGCATCCCGACGGATATCGATCTTGGGATTTGAACTCTCTGAAATCCTGCGATCACTAAAGCCCCAAAAGCACGTCGGGACGCTCGAGCGCAGGCCCGACGAAGATCTTCCTTGGGCTGCCGACGAACCGGCAATCGGAGGACCTCTGTTCCTGGATACGAGCGTCTATTTGGATGTGCTTCAAGGCCGCTCGCCGGTGGAGGTCGATAGGCTGATCACGTATCGCCTATGTCACCATTCGGCGGTCTGCCTGTCTGAGCTGACCCATGCCTTCGGCCGACTGGACCCCAAGCACGCCACTACAAAAGCGGTCCTCGAAACGATGGCGACGACGGTCGAAGACATTCCCGTACACCGACTTCACGCTCCAGATGCAGCCGTCTGGGGACATGCCGGGGTGTTGGCGGGTCTGCTCTTTCGCTTGAGCAATCTCCCAAAGGGGGAGGGACATGAGCGCCGCTTCGTCAATGACGCCATGGTTTTCTTGCAGGCACGGCTGCTGGGTGCGAGCGTGCTGACTGGCAATGTTCGCGACTTTGATTTCCTCTCACAGATCATACCGACCGGTCGGGTCATCCTCTATCGAGCCCCAGTGGAGGCGTGATCATCATAACGCCGAACTCTCCCTCGGTTGCTATTCTGCACGAAGCGAAATAGCCGGGGAGGCGCTGGCAACAGATGTAAACTGCCTGCAGCATACGCAGGGATTTCTGCGTTTTGTGGACGCCGGCTGATCCGGTACAGAGCGGGACCCGTCTCGACTACCGCCGGCGCGATCAAGCTTGCCGTAGAGTTTGAATGACTCAAACTGCGTGCACAGAGATCCACCTTGAACGGCTGACAGATGCTCAACCTTGTTGACGGACGGATTTTGACGGCGCGCAGCGGTGCGATTGTCGGAGTGAGGCGATGTCTCAAATTCAGCTGCGTCAAGCCATTTACGCGCTTTCCTGGTCCGGATCCGTGCGGCGTCATGATGGGGATGGAAAAGAGTTCGGTCGGCTAACTTGATAACAAGAAGCTAGAGAGTAGTTCGTTGAAACGGTCTGGGGCCTCAAGAAAGGGGAAGTGCGCTCCACCTTGATTGTCTTCGAAGATGATGAGCGTTGATCCCACGATTTGGCCGTGGATCCACTCCTGTGAACGCGCATCGACGTGACTGACACGGCCGCCGACGATCAGCGTTGGCCGGTCGATCCGGGTAAAGATATCACTCCAGTCGATCGTGCAGTGATTGACGAATAGGCTCGCAACCTGACCGGGATCGACTCTGAGATTCTCCGCCAGCAACCACTCCTTCAGATCTGCCGGAATCTGCTTGGTCACCATCGAGTCTAGAAAGGCGCCTCGTGTTGCATGCCCATCAGCGCCTATGATCTGCTCAGCAATTGCAAGCATCGTTGTGCTGTCGAACAGGGCTCCGGCATTGACCGCATCTTGTTCGCTCATGCCGGCCTGGCGCATAACGGAGGCCGGTTCATCAACGAAGACAAGGCGGTTGAAATGCCTCGTGCCGAACATGTCGATCATTGCCCAGACCACAGAGGCTCCCATCGACCACCCGACGATGTCGGCACGTTCGATTTGTTCATGCCGCATCAGTTCCTGAACGTCGCCAGCGAACCGATATATCCGATAACCATGCGTCGCATGAGGCGATTGACCATGACCACGGAAGTCCAGGGCAACGACACGCCGGTTCCTGGCGAAATGGGCGATCTGATGCCGGAACATCGCTGCCGACTGTGACCAGCCGGGCAACAGGATCAGCACTTCGCCCGATCCCTCGTCTGTATAGGCAAGTGTTGCCCCATCCGATGTCTCGAATGTCTTCTTCATCTGCCGTTCTCCTCCTCACAGTCTTCGTCAATTCGCCATCGCTTGGCTTTCGCCTCCCGCGGTCCAAGCAATGGCGCAGATCAGTATCGCATGAAGCCCCCGTCTACATTGAGCGTCACGCCGGTGATGAAGCCGGCGGCCGGCGAGACGAGAAAAGCAGTCGCTTCTGCTATGTCCTCAGGCTGTCCCGTTCGGCCAACCGGGGTTGTGGCAATAATGCCCTCTCGCTGCTTGTCCGTCAGTGACGAGGTCAGATCTGTATCGGTCAAGCCGGGGCATATTGAGTTGCAGGTCACACCGAGAGGACCGGCTTCTAGCGCGATACCCTTGGTGAATGCGATCACAGCGCCCTTCGCGGCGGCATAACAGCTGTTGCCGAACAGACCACCGCCTCGCTGGCCGGCTACTGAGGCGATGTTGACGATGCGGCCCCAATTCGACGCCGCCATATGGGGAAGGACGGACTTTGTCAGTAGAAAAACCGAGGTGAGGTCGATGGCGATCAACCGCTGGAATTCAGCAAGCCCGACATCTTCAATTGGGCCTGTTGAGACGATGCCGGCATTATTCACCAGTATATCTATTCCCGAGAATCGAGCCGTTGCTTCCCGCGCTAGCTGAAGGACGCACATGGGATCGGCTAGATCGACCTTCATGAAGGCCGCGGAATCGCCGCGCTCGGCAAGGTGGCGGACGCGGCGTTCACCGGCCTCGTAGTCTATGTCCGAAATGATGACGTGCGCTCCGCGTGCCGCCAGCCGGTCAGCTATTGCCAAGCCTATCCCGCGTGCAGCCCCCGTGACCAGGGCCACGCGGCCCGTCAAGTTCCGTTGCATACTCCCCCCGTTACCGATAGCGTTTCGGCAATGTCTCCGCGATCAGGAGATTAGATCTCGCCCCGGCAGGGTACAAACGACTTGTCCTTGCCCTTTCGTTAAGCGGAGCTTCACCGATGTCGCGGCTGGGCGTACCCCTAAGCAGCCTGGAAATCTTCGCCGAAGCTGGACAGGCATGTTCATTCAAGCGAGCAGCGGAACGGCTTGCGCTATCGACAAGCGCTGTCAGTCAGGCGGTCAGAAAGCTGGAGGAGCGGCTGGATCGCCGCCTTTTCGACCGTGTTGGCAACCGGTTGAAACTGACGCCAGAGGGCGAAAAGTTGCTCAAGCACGTGTTGCATGGGTTTGATGAGATGCGCGCCGGTCTCAGGAGCATCGCCGACATTCGCGAAGATCCGATTTCGATCTGCAGCCCACCGGGAATAGCGAGTCAGCTCCTGTCCGTCGTCGTCCAATCGCTGCTGGCTTCCAAAGAGCGGGATATTCGCTTGGTTGCGGACGAGGCACCTGACTTTCGTTCCTACCGTGATTTCGATATCGCAGTCCTTTATGGCGAAGCGGCAGCGCGGCTGCATAATCTGGAGTCGCTTGGACCAGACGTTTTCGCGCCGGTCTGCGCTGCGGAGGTTAAGCACAGTCTTCAGTCCGTGGGGGATCTGGCGAACATGCCATTGATCGTCAACGAGACCAATGCGGTCACTTGGGCCGAATGGCTTGATCTGAACAATGTTTCCCTAGCGCGCACCAACTGGTTGCGCTTCAATCGCGCGTCGCAGATCATACCGGCTGTGCTTTCCGGACTCGGCGTGGCGCTGGAATCACTTCGGGTGCTCGCGCCTCAGCTCGAGCGTGGCGAACTGGTGCTTTGCGATCTTCCCGGCAGCAAGCCAATTTCCCGGGAACTCACCTTCCTGCATGTCACTGCCAATCCAGCTCGAGTTGAGCGGGCAACAAAGGTCGCGAATCTCGTGCGATGTCAGTGCAGGACGGCCCTTGATGGGCGTCGGACCGCCCGGGACCAACTGTAGCCAATTGATTGATCTGAGGTAGTCAACTGCGCGCCCAGCTTCGTCAGTTCAAATCTCATCAAGGCGCCTCCTCCAATAACTGAGCTATCGCCCAAAAACTCGGTTCTGACGAGACGCGCAGATTCTGTGCCCACTGCGCGTCAACTCATTGATGATTGCGACGTGAGCCAGTCGGCGAACACCTTCGACAGCCGACGCTGGCTACCGGCTTTCGGGTAAGCCAAATAGTGGCCAATGTAACGATTGTCCCTGCTGGTGCTGAAAGGGCGCACAAGCCGACCACTTTCCAATTCCCGATTTGCGAGAGTGTTGGATTCTAAAGCGACCCCCAGGCCGTTGGCCGCCGCGTCCACGGCGAGAAAACTTCTGTCAAAGCTCATCGCGGGAAGAGGAGGGGGCCCGAGATTGTTAAGTTCGAACCAGTCGATCCATTGAATGCGCTTTAAATCGCTTCTGATCAGCGGTAAGCGCGCAAGATCACGAGGCGTTTTCAGCCGCTCTGCCATCTTCGGACAGCACAGGGGCGACACTATTTCCTCTCCCAACGGCACGACGATAAGATCCTCTCGGTTAGAAGGCTCGCCGTAAACGATATCGACGTCGAAAAGGCCGTCGACGAACCGTGCGTAGTTCGTGCTTGCCGCCACCCTGACTTCTACCCCTTCGTTCTTGCTGAGAAAGTCCGGAAGCCGTGCCGACAGCACCTGCGCGGCATAGCTCGGCGCGCAATGAACCCGCAAAAGATGCGCCTTGTTCGATGAAATCATCTCAACACCACGGCGAAGTTCTTCGAAGGCGTTGGACGCGTGCGACAGAAGTGTCTGCCCTGCGAGCGTCAGCGTAACCTTGCGTGTGCTGCGCTCGAAGAGAGACGTGCCCAGGTCGCGCTCCAGCTTTGATATCGCGTGGCTGACGGCACTCGGCGACAGGTGCAGCTCCTCTGCGGCAGCACGGAAGGAAGCAAGCCGCGCCGCGGCTTCGAAGATGCGAACTGCAGATAGGGAAGCCATCTGTAACATGACATTAGTGAACCAGATTCACCTACCGTTGTAAACTTCGCGTTTGTCGAACGTCATCAACTCAGACAGTCTCGACCCCGCAAGCCCACTGACTTGTCAATGATTTGCCAGATGCTCGGGATGCATCGGGAGGAGATTACATGCTACTGAATGGGAAGACCGCGGTCATTTCGGGCGCCGCGAGCAAGCGTGGCATCGGCCGTGCAACCGCACAGCTATTCGCCGAGCATGGCGCCCGCGTCGCCATCCTCGATATCGATGCCGACGCCGCAGCGGAGGCCGCCGAAGCGTTGCCGAGCGTCAACACCGGCAACCACGTCGGGCTGCGCTGCGATGTCGCAGAGAAGGCTTCCTGCGTGGATGCGGCATCCAAGGTCATCGCCTCGTTCGGTTCAGTAGACGCGCTGATCAACAATGCCGGCATAACCCAGCCCGTCACCACGCTCGATATCACGGAAGCCGACTGGCAGCGGATCGTCGCCGTCAACATGACCGGCGTGCTCTTCCTCAGCCAGGCCTTCATCCCATACATGCGCGACAACGGCGGCGGATCGATTGCCTGCATGTCCTCTGTCTCGGCGCAGCGTGGCGGCGGCATCTTCGGCGGGCCACATTACTCCGCAGCCAAGGCAGGCGTGCTTGGCCTCGCCAAGGCGATGGCGCGAGAGTTCGGTCCATCCGGCATCCGGGTCAACTCCGTCACACCTGGCCTCATCCAGACGGATATCACCGGTGGCAAACTCACCGATCAGATGCGCGCCGACATCATCAGGGGCATTCCCTTGAGCCGGCTCGGAGAGGCCGCCGATGTCGCGAATATCTACCTTTTCCTCGCCTCGGATCTGTCGGCCTACGTCACTGGCGCAGTCATCGACGTCAACGGCGGCATGCTGATCCACTGAGGTCCAATCAGGAGATACACCGACATGACCCAGATTGGCCACAATATCAGCCTGACCGAGCGCGCCCGACGCATCCGGCGTCACGCGCTGCGCATGGGCGAAGTGCAGGGGCAGGGCTACATCGCGCAGGCGCTTGGCGTCGCCGACGTGCTTGCCGTATCGTACTTCCACGCCACGAGCTACCGGCCCGAAGATCCGGAATGGGAGGGCCGCGACAGGTTTCTATTGTCGATCGGCCATTACGCGATTGCTCTTTATGCAGCTCTGATCGAGGCCAAGATCATTCCCGAGGATGAGCTGGAAACCTATGGCACAGACGACAGCAGGCTGCCGATGTCCGGCATGGCCGCCTACACGCCTGGCATGGAAATCACTGGCGGGTCGCTGGGACACGGACTCGGCATCGCAGTCGGCATGGCCTTGGCGCTGAAACGGAAGAAATCGTCGTCATTCGTCTACAATCTGTTTTCGGATGGCGAACTCGACGAGGGATCGACCTGGGAAGCGGCCATGTCGGCGGGTTCCTACAAGCTCGACAACCTGATTGGCATTGTCGACGTCAATCAGATGCAAGCTGACGGCCCGTCGATCGGCGTGCTCAACTTCGAACCGTTGGCACCCAAGTTCGAGGCCTTCGGCTGGTTCGTCCAACGCGTCGATGGCAACGACATCGATGCTCTCGTGACGGCGTTCGACGCTGCTCGCCACCACACGGAGGCAAAGCCTCGCATCATCATATGCGACACGAAAATGGCGAAGGGCGTTCCCTTCCTCGAGGCGCGCGATCGAAACCACTTCCTGCGCGTGGAACCGCATGAGTGGGTGGATGCCCTCAGGATCATCGATGCGGGAGGGCAAGCATGAGACATTCGAAGTATATCCGGCCGGCGCATCTGGACAAAGGTGGCGACAAGCCCCGCTTGACGACGTCGGCGATGATCGCCTCCATAGCCGGCCCGGATCAACCGACCAAGCCTGCGCCTTTCGGCAACGCATTGGCAGCGTTGGCCCAGAAGGACGACCGGATCGTCGGCATGTCCGCCGACCTTGCAAAATATACCGACCTACATGTCTTCCGTGCCGCCCATCCGGACCGCTTCTATCAGATGGGCATGGCAGAACAGCTCTTGATGATGTCGGCGGCGGGCATGGCGCGCGAAGGCTTTCAGCCATGGGTGACGACATATGCCGTCTTTGCCTCCCGGCGCGCCTACGACTTCATATTCCTGGCGATCGCCGAGGAGATGCTGGACGTGAAGATCGTCTGCGCCCTTCCGGGCCTGACGACCGGATATGGGCCGAGCCACCAGGCGACAGAAGATCTCGCGATGTTCCGTGGAATGCCGAACCTGACGATCATCGATCCGTGCGACGCCAGCGAAATCGAGCAGGCGGTGCCGGCGATCGCCGCCCACAAGGGGCCGGTCTACATGCGTCTTCTGCGCGGCAACGTCCCTTTGGTTCTGGAGGAATACGACTACAAGTTCGAACTTGGCAAGGCGAAGCTTCTTCGGGACGGCAGGGACACTCTGATCATCTCGTCGGGCCTGATGACCATGCGCGCGCTCGAGGCTGCCAAGCAGCTTCAGAAGGATGGCGTTGACGTTGCGGTACTGCACGTTCCGACCATAAAGCCGCTCGACGAAGCGACCATCGTCGCCGAGTGCCGCAAGGGCGGACGGCTCGTGGTCGTGGCGGAGAACCACACGGTCATTGGTGGTCTCGGAGAGGCGGTCGCCGGAACTCTGATGCGTGCTGGCGTTGCGCCTGCGGCCTTCCGACAGATCGGCCTGCCCGACGAATTCCTGGAGGCGGGCGCCTTGCCGACGCTCCACGACCGATATGGGCTCTCGACCCTCAAGGTGACAGAGGCTGTCAAGGCCTGGCTCTCGACCTGACGACGGCGGCCGGTGGAGGAGACGCCGGCCGATCCAACAAGCTTGTGATGGAGGATGATATGAGCTTGCAGATGAATAGAAGATCTTTCCTGTCGAGCGCCACCGCCGCGCTCGCGGCTCCAGCGATCGTGCTTTCGAGCCGGTTCGCCAGCGCCGCCACGACGACTTTGACCCTCGGCCATGGTGCGGCTCCTGGCAACCCCAGGACAGTGGCAGCCAACAAGTTCGCGGAACTCGTCAAGGAGAAGACCGAAGGTCGTATCCAGGTCAACGTCGCAGGTGCCGAGACTCTCGGAAGCGACTCTGCGATGCTGACCAGCCTGCGGACCGGAGCTCTGGACTTCACTGCAAACAGCCAGGGCGCCACTTCCGCAATCGTCCCCGAGCTGAACGCGCTCGGTCTGCCTTTCATATTCGAAAACACCGACAAGGCGATGGCGGTGCTCAACGGTCCGGTGGGAGCCGAACTGAACAAACGGTTTGAAGCGGTCGGCGTCGTCCCCCTCGATTGGTGGGACAACGGCATCCGTCATCTCACGAATTCGAAGCGCAAGGTCGCGTCGCCGGCGGATTTGAGCGGCATGAAGATCCGCACCCCGGCCGATCCCATGACGATCGACATCTTCCAGGCACTGGGAGCGGGCACCGAGCAGATCGCCTTCGGCGAACTCTACATCGCCCTGCAGCAAGGGGTCGTGGACGGACAGGAGAACCCTCTGGCGAATATCGAGAGCTCGAAGCTGCACGAGGTCAACAGGTACATCAGCCTGACCGCCCACAAGTGGGAATCCACTCCGTTCCTGATGTCGAAGATAGCGCAGGCCCGGCTGGGACCGGATCTCGAGGCCGTCAGGGCTGCGGCCAAGGAGGCCGGAGCACTCCAGCGGAAGCTCTCGAACGAGAAGGCTGCTGAAGTCCTGGAGAACTTCAAGAAGAACTCCGCAGTCGAAGTCGTGGAAGTGGACCGCGAAGCCTTTGTGAAGGCCACCGCGTCTGTCGCGGACACCTGGAAGAAGAAGCCCTTCGGCGATTTCGTCGCCCAGGTGGAAGCCGCAGCGAGGGGCTGACGCCCCTCCCACATTCGGAGGCCTCATGAGCAGGTTTTATTCAGCCGTCGATCCGGTCGCCGGCATCATTGTCGCATTCGCGCGTCTGGTCATCATCGTCAGCGGCATCGCGCTGACATTGGTCACTACCGCGAACGTCGCAGTTCGATACCTATCGGCCAGTGGAGGCCTGTCGTTCGCCCAGGAGCTGCCCATGCTGATATTCCCCTGGTTCATCATTGCGGGGATCGTCTTGGCAGCCCATGCCGGTGGACACATGGCCGTCGAATGGCTGTACGACAAGCTGGCCGGCCAGTCCCGGACGATGGCCCTGATCGTAGCAAACGCGATCAGCGTCGCCGCATTTCTGGTGCTGGCATATCAGGCGACCGTGGTGGCTGAGATCGCCGGGGCCGAACACAGCCCCGTTCTGCAGCTTCCCAACAGCATCGGATACTACGCGCTGTCGATTGGCGCAGTGCTCGTGTCCATCGTCACCGTCGCCGCGACCGCTCGCGTTCTCCGCCTAGGCTGGGATCACCGCCTCGAACTCAAGCCCGAGGAGGTCGCGCTATGACTATCGTGATGATCATCTCTTTTTGCATACTTATGGTACTTGCCGTTCCCGTGGGCTACGGGCTCATCATCGCGGCAGGTCTAGGCGTGCTCTTCAATGGCTATGTCCCGTTGTCAGTGGTGGCCCAGCAGGTCTACGACCAGACCCAGTCGTTCCCGATGCTGGCGCTTCCATTCTTCATGCTGGCAGGAACGCTGATGCTTGGCGGCGAGCTTGGGCGTCAGCTCCTGGAGCTCGCCTCTCGCGCGATGCAGCGGTGGAGGGGCGGACCGCTCTCGACCACTGTCGTATCCTCGGTCGTCTTCGGCGGCGTGTCCGGCTCGGCTGTGGCGAATGCGAGTGCGCTCGGGTCGGTGCTCATCCCATGGCAGAAAAAGCACGGCTTTCCCCCAGCGCTCTGCGCCGCCAACAACGCAACTTCGGCCGTCATCGACGTCCTCATTCCGCCCTCGATCCCAATGATCCTCTATGCCCTGATCAGCGGCGTCAGCGTCGGCGATCTGTTCATATCGGGCATCGTTCCAGGTCTGATCATGGCTGCGAGCTTCGTGTTCGTATGCTGGTTCATCTCGGTCAGACGCGGTTACCAGGCGCAGGCTGTGAAGGTACACAAGCGGGAGCTTGCCAGACTGGCACTCCAGAGCCTCCCCGCGATCCTGCTTCCGGTCCTCATCATCGTCCTCCTGCGGTTCGGTTTCGCGACGCCGACCGAAGTTTCGGTCCTGTCCGTCGTCTATTCGCTGCTCCTTAGCATCCTGTTCTACCGCGATCTCACCTGGAAGCGCTTCTGCGAGAACATGGTGGAGGCGGGCGTCGCGACAGGCGTGGTGATGCTCGTGATTATGGGCAGCGCGGCAGTCGGCTGGGTGCTGACATTCGATCAGGCCCCGCAGCACATGGCCGAATGGGTCTCGACGCACATCTCAAGCCCGATCGTTATCATTCTTATGATGAACCTGATCATGCTGGTGGTCGGCATGCCGCTCGACATGCCGCCGGCGATCCTCCTGCTCGGGCCGATCTTCGTTCCTCTGGCCGATTCCATCGGTCTCGACCGGGTACAGCTTGGCTTGATGATGGTTATCAACCTCGGCATCGGGCTCTACACGCCGCCGATCGGTACGACCCTGTTCATCTCGTCGTCCATCGCAAAGGCCCCGCTTGGGACGACGACCAGCGAGCTCTGGCCTTATTTCGGAATGGCCATGCTCCTCCTCCTCGCGGTCAGCTTCGTGCCCGCGCTGACGATCTACTGAGGAGCGTCCGATGAGCGAAACGTCAAAAAACGTCATCACCGTCCGAGGCCTTACCAAGTCTTATGGTGCGACATCGGTCCTCAAGGGCGTCGACTTCTCCGTTGCGCGGGGGGAGGTTCATGCGCTGCTCGGCGGGAACGGCGCCGGAAAGTCGACGATGATCAGGATCATCACGGGCGCGACTTCAAAGAACGAAGGAGATATTCGCTTCTTCGATAGTGAGGGCAGGGAACGGAGCGAGGCCGAGGGCAGAGCGAAGGTCGCCGTCGTGCACCAGGAACTCGCACTCCTGCCGCATTTGACCGTCGCCGAAAACATTGCCCTGCCGCATCACAGGAAGGGTGCCGCCGTGTTCCGGCGCGCGGTCGCGGCGGGACAGGCATACGACGCGCTGCGGATGATCGACCAGGACTTTGCTGCCAGGTCCTTGCACAGGCTGGTGGGGAGCCTGACCCTTCACGAAGGACAGATGGTCGAAATCGCCAGGGCTCTCTCGTCGGGCGCGGAATTGATCCTTCTCGACGAGCCGACTGCCAATCTCACCGCGCTGGAGACCGAGAGGCTGTTTGCGGTTCTGAGGCGGCTGACCCGGGATACCGGTCTGTCAGTTGTCTTCGTCTCCCACCGGATGAAGGAGATCAGACAGATCGCGAACGTCTGTACGATCATCCGCGACGGCCGGACAGTGTTCGATCGCCAGGCAATGGAAGAACTGACGGACGCCGGCATCATCGAAAAGATGGGACAGGTGGCGACTTCCCACGCGCCGGAGGGGGCAGCACCGCTGCCTGAATACAGGAGGGACGTCGGCTCTGCGACGGACATAATCACCATCGAGGAGGCCGGTTTCAGGCTGGATCTGCTGCCGGGCACCGTTCTCGGTGTTGCGGGCGCACCGGCTGGACCAGCGGCACTCATCGAAGGGCTGACAGGCGCCGCCCGAAAGAAGCGTTGGACGGTAGCGCGGGCCGGATGGCCGGACCATCTTCGATCGCCCCGCATGGCCGCCCGTCTGGGGGCCGGATTCGTGACCGGCGATCGGGCACACAAGGGAGTTCTTCACAGCCTTCCGATCATCGACAACGTCCTGGCATCCCGCCGCGTGACGAGAGGCTCGCTTCTCACTGGCCGCTCAGAAGGGGCCGAATGCATCGATCTGCTGAAGGCTTTGAAGGTCAAGGCGGCTTCCGTCTGGGATCTGCCGAACACGCTGAGCGGTGGCACGCAGCAAAAGCTCCTGCTTGCCCGCTGGCTGGGTGTGCCCTCCCGGCTGCTGGTTCTGGAGGAACCGACAAGAGGCGTCGATATCGGAACCAAGCGTGAGATCTATCAGCTCATCAGACAGATGGCCGCTTCGGGCACAGTAATCATCTGGTGGTCCACTGAAAATGTCGAACTGCTGGAAGTCTGCGACCGCGTCATCGCCTTCGACACCGAGGGACGGTGCGCCGGCATGCTGGAGCGGGACGACTTCAGTGAAGAGAAACTTGTCAGCTTGACTGGAATGGCCGCATGACCGGGACCCAGGTGCAAATCGCGCCGACAGAGGCGCCGACAACCGAAATTAGACAGAGGGAGAGCCTCTTTAGCGCCTACAGAACCGAGATCGCGATCGCTTTAGCCATCGTACTGCTGGCTCTTGCGGTCGGCTCGCAGGTTCCTCAGGCACTCACCTGGGGTAACTTTGCCAACATCACGCAGGCAGGCGCGCCTCTTATCATCATGTCGCTGGGCGTCCTTCTTGTCGTCATCACCGGCGGTATCGACCTCTCCGTCGGATCGGTCTTCTCCTTGACCGGCATGGTGAGCGCGCAGGCGATGGCAAATGGATTTGGCGGGATCTCGGCAAGCTTGATCGGTCTAGGCGTCGGACTTCTGTTCGGATCGATCAACGGCTTCCTTGTCACGATCGCCGGCTTGGCGCCGTTCGTCGTGACACTCATCACCTTTGCCGTTGCCGGGTCGCTCGCCTTCATCGTCACGAACGGGCGCTCGATGCCAATCGGAGATCCGGATTTCTGGCTCCTCAACAGCGGCAGTCTGATACCGGGTGTCCCGAACTATATCCTCTTCTGCGTGGTCCTCCTGATCGCGATCGAGGTTTTCTTAAAGAAGATGGTGGCGGGCCGCTGGTTCTATGCTGTCGGCAGCAGTTCGACGGCAGCCTATCTGCTCGGCATTCCCGTCAAGCGCACGAAGTTCATGGCCTATGTCGCGTCTTCGCTGCTCGCATCGTTCTCTGGCCTCCTGACGATCTCCTATATTCTGAATGCGGAATCCACGGCTGGGTCCAGCCTGATGCTCCAGGCCATCGCGGCGGTCGTGATTGGCGGCGCAAGCCTGCTTGGCGGCACAGGAACCGCGATCGGCGCGGTGCTGGGAGCCCTGATGATCACGGTCATCCAGAACGGCGTCAATCTCATAGGCATCAACAGCTTCTGGCAGGGGTCGGTCACCGGCGTCGCCATTCTCATTGCGGTCCTCATCGACCGCTTCAGCAAGTCGCGGCGGGGGGCCGTTTGACATCAATCCGGCACGAGCCGGTCTTTGGAGGAGGAATGAAAATGACAAAACTAAAACGTGCAGTTGGCCTGTTTGCCGGCGTCGCAATGGCTGCCATTTCGCTTGCGGCTGCGGCGCAGGCTGAGGAGAAAAAGACGGTGGCATACCTGGCGCCGTCGCTCGACATCTCCTACTGGCAGTGGGTCGGCTACGGCGTCAAGGAAAAGGCCAAGGAACTCGGCATGGACTACGTCGAGTACACTTCGGAAAACTCGCCGGCAAAGCAGATGGATAACGCGCGTACCGCAGTGACCAAGGGCGTCAACGCCATCGTAATCGGCCCCGTCAGCTCGACGAGCACGCCGCCGCTTCTCGCATACCTGAAATCGCAGAACATCCCGATCGCGTTCGCGGGCATCGGCCCGCAGCCCGGCCAGACCAACTACACGTCGTCCGTAACCGCAAATAACTACGAGACCGGCAAGGCGCAGGGTGAGTTCGTCTGCAAGCTTGCCAAGGATCGTGGCGGCAATCAGGTGGGCATGCTCTCATTGCCGCAGGACCGCGAGAACGCCCAGAAATATCTGAAGGGTGCAGAGGAGGCGTTCAAGGCGAACGGCTGCGATCTGGCGCAGATGCTCGAGACCAGGGGGCTTACGGTCAATGAAGCGGTAACACAGGCCAACGATATGCTCACCGCCCATCCTGACATCAAGGCCATTTACGGGATGTATGATGAGGCCGGGACGGGCGCTGCGAAAGTGCTTCAGACCCGCGGGCTGACAGGGAAGGTCGGCATCGCGGTTGCGGACGGCAGCCCGACCACGATCTCGCTGCTGAAGTCGAACGCGATCCAGGGCATCTTCTTCCAGGAAGCCGTTGGACAGGGAATCGATGGGACGCAGCAGGTCTTCAACGCGATCTCCGGTGCACCGGTCAAGAAAGACCTCGCTCTCGTCATGCCCCTCGTCACGGCAGATAAGGTCGACACGCCCGAAGCAAAGGCCGTCATCGCTCGGGTGTTCCCGCCGGCCAACTAAGTAGCACGGACGCCGGCTGTTCTGGCCGGCGTCCTTTCGGCGATCTCTTGAAGGGCAGAAGGTATGACAGACCTCCCGATCATCGATCCGCATTTTCATCTGTGGGATCTCGACAACAACTACTATCCGTGGCTGTCGGACGGCGTGAAACCGTCTGCCTTCGGCGACTACACCGCGATCAACAAGACTTATCTTATCACCGACTTTCTGGCTGATGCGAAAAGTCAGAACCTCGTAAAGGCAGTCCATCTCGACGTTGGATACGACCCGAAGGATCCGGCCGGCGAGACTCGCTGGCTGCAAGGCGTGGCAGACAAGCACGGGTTCCCTCACGGTATCGTCGGATATGCCGACTTCCGAAAGCCCGACGTCGGCGACCTCCTCGACGAGCATATGTCCTGCGCGAACTTCCGCGGCATACGGCAATCGATGAACTACCACGACGATCCGGCAAAGACATATCTGACCGAGCCTGGAGTTAGCCGGACATCGGAATGGCGCAGGGGCTTCAAGGAGCTCGCCCGCAGGGGCCTCAGCTTCGACCTACAGCTTTACTACTGGCAGATGGAAGAATTCCTGGACCTGGCCCGCGACTTTCCCGACGTACAGATCATACTGAACCATACGGGCATGCAGGTTGACGGCCCGAGCCATTTCGAGGGGTGGCGAAATGGAATGCGGGCGCTCGCCCAGGCGCCCAATGTGGCTTGCAAAATTTCAGGCTTGGGAATGGGCGATTGGAGCTGGACCGTCGAAAGCATCACGCCTTACGTCGAGGAGGCGATTGCAGCATTCGGCGTCGAGCGATGCATGTTCGCTTCGAATTTCCCGGTAGACAAGCTGTTCGGCAGCTATGACAAGGTCATGGACAGTTTCAAGTCCATCACCGCCAGATATTCTCCAGATGAACGCATTGCGTTGTTCCACGACAACGCCGCGCGGTTTTATCGGGTCTAGCCGTCTCGGTAGCCGCCGAGAACCTCGGCTGTCGCCTGCACCGCATACTGATGCGCCGAAGCCGCTGTGAGGTGCGGGCAAAGCCCGCACCTTTTGCTCATCGCCTCAGTTCTTGGTGACGAAGTCCTTGACGTTGGCAGGCGTCACGAGCTGGAAGGGAATGTAGACCTTCTTGTCGATCTTTTCGCCCTTGGCGAGCTTGAGCGCCGCATCGAGCGAGCCCTTGCCCTGGCCGGCGGCATCCTGGAACACCGTGACGTCGAGATCACCCGCCTGCATGGCGGCAAGCGCGTCCTGCGTGGCGTCGACACCGCCGACGACAACCTTGGTCATATCCTTGCCGGCTGCCTTCAGCGCCTGGATGGCGCCGATCGCCATTTCGTCGTTGTTGGAGATCACAGCGTCGAATTCGATGCCGCTGGAGAGCCAGTTGGTCATCAGGTCGGCGCCCTGGGTGCGGTCCCAGTTCGCCGTCTGCTCTTCGACGATCTCCAGACCCTTGCATTCATCCGTCTTGATGACGTCATGGACGTCCTGGGTCCGCATGCGCGCAGCCTGGTTGGAGAGCTCGCCCATGATCACGACGGCCTTGCCCTTGCCGCCGAGAATGCGGCAGATTTCCTTGGTTTCCAGCGTGCCGGATTCCTGCTCGTTGGAAGCGACGAAGGCCTGCTTGTCCGGCAGCGTGTCGACGTTGACCGGCTGACGGTTGACGTAAACCAGCGGAATGCCGGCATCGGCCGCGAGCTTCGACATTGCCGTGGTCGCATCGGTATCGACAGGGTTGACGATGATTGCATCGACCTTGGAGGCGATGAAATTCTGGATCTGGCTCTGCTGCTTGGAAACGTCGTTCTGTGCGTCTTCAACCTGCAGCGTCACACCGCTGAGTGTCTTTGCATAATCGGTCATGCCGTTGCGCAGAACCGTCAGGAAATTGTCGTCGAATTTCGCCATCGAGACGCCGACAGTTTCCGCGTGAGCCGCCGTCGACATGACGAGCGCCATCGCAGTCCCCAGGATAAACTTTTTCATTTTACTTCCTCCACAAAGCGGTGCCCGGCTGCACCCTCCTCACGCCGGAGCCCCAGGCATTTGCTCTGAAGCCTATTCTATCTCGCGATCGATCTCGTTACTCACCGCTCTGACACACAGCTTCAAAGCGCCGGCGCGGCCGCCAACGGCCCATAAGAGCCGGACTCGTGTGGCTCAGCGCTTCAGTTGAGCCTTTTGTTTCACCGCGCTGGCCGAATCCTTCAAGTGAGCGCAAAGCGCGTGGATGGCATTCGCTATCTCCTCCTGAGTTCCGTTTTTCCGGTGGAGCGAAATTGACCGCTTCACGAATCTCTACGCGAAATTCCGCAGCAATCCATCATTCTGGCAAGGAGCTCACTTGCATTCTTGAAAGAATGTTGAGGGAAATGAGGGAATCCCATCATCCCTAGATGATTTCCGGGATGAAGATATCGAAGGGCACGAGCTGGCCGATCTCGGTTGAGAAAGTGATCGTTATTTCCAGGTGCCCCCCGACGAAATCCGGAACCCGGCAAGACGCCAGCGCGTCCGGAAGATTGGTGGATTGCAAGCCTCGGAACGCTGGAAATCGCTCGCGCCCTAGCCTCCAGCCAGGTCACCCAGATCTTCTCTAATTTTCGAAATACCTTTGGGGTAACGTTCGTCCTTTTCGCTCAGTGAAACACCCTTGTTGTTGCAAGGTGCAGGGGTGCTCCAAACTGCGCTTCAAGGGTTGCTCCGCGTCGTCCGTCGGCGCACGCGCACTCCAACGGAAACGCTGAATGTCATTGGCATCTGTGACTGGGCCTGGCGTCGCAACTGCCGCTACGGCAGCATAGTCTGTGATCTAGAGAGGCGGAGCATCGTGGGGTTGTTGCCCGACCGCGAGATGGCAACGGCGGAAGCGTGGCTTGCCGTTCATCCAGGCATCACGGCCGCGTCGCACCGTTTCAGAACGCGTTCTGCGATAGCGAAGGGCGTTGACGCTTCAATTTGCAGATTGACCCGTTCAAGTTAGCAGAAGACGCCCACAGCTTCGCCCACTGAACTGGCAGGGTCCATGGGCTCAGAGCACCGAAACAACAGCCTTGGCGAGGTCGTCGAGCCGGTCTTCCCTGAGGCCCGCGACATTGAAGCGGGAATCACCAACCATATAGATGCCGAACTCATCTCGCAGGCGGTCGACCTGCGCTTCGGTCAGGCCGAGCCGCGAGAACATACCCCGGTGGTCGGCAATAAAGTCGAAGCGCGAGGTGTTGGACTGGCGACGGAGCGCTTCGGCAAAGCCCTTTCGCAGGTTGAGCATACGAAGCCGCATAGCTTCTAGTTCGGACTTCCAGTCGGCGCGCAGTGCATCGTCCTCGAGGATAAGGCGGACGGCGGCGGCGGCATGGTCCGGCGGCATGGAATACAGCACGCGAGTGGTGGCGAGCGCCTGACTGCCAGCGATCTTTACACTTTCTGCGTCCCTGCCCATCAGGATGACGGCGCCGACGCGGTCGCGGTAGACCGAAAAGTTCTTCGAGCAGGAGGTGGCGACAGCCATTTCCGGCACCTTGCTTGCGAGCAGGCGAACGGCAGCGGCATCTGCCTCCAAACCGTCGCCGAAGCCTTGATAGGCAAGATCGATGAAGGGAAAAAGGTCGCGTTCGACGAGAAGATCCGCGACCAGACCCCATTGCTCGATCGTCAGATTGGCGCCGGTCGGGTTGTGGCAGCAGCCATGCACCAGAATGATGTCGCCGGCCTTTGCCTGCTTCAATCCCTTGAGCATGGCCTCGGCCTTCACCGTGCCGCTGGCGGGATCGAAATAGGGATAGATCGCGATATTGAGGCCTGCAGCCTTCAGGATCGGTACATGATTCACCCAGGTCGGGTCGGAGAGCCAGACGGTGGCGTCCGGCCGGGCCTTTACCAATAGGTCGGCGATCGTGCGGAGTGCGCCCGAGCCGCCCGCTGTCTGGCAGGCGAACATGCGCGAAAGATCGGCCTTCTCGCCAAAGACCAGCTTCAGCATGGCCTTGTTGAAACCTTCATCACCTGCCATGCCGACATAGGTCTTGCTCGTCTGGCTTTCATAGAGGCGCTTCTCAGCGTCACGCACGGCCCGCATGATGACGGTCGCACCCTGCGAATCCTTGTAGACGCCGACGCCGAGATCCATTTTCGTCGGCCGTGCGTCATTTCTGTACAGAACCGAGAGGCTGAGGATCTTGTCTGGCGGCGCGGCAGTGAGGGTTTCGAACACGGCTTTTCCTTTGAATTAAGGTCGAATGCGGAGCTGCCCCAGCTGCCCCGCGTCGGCTGAATCAATGCTCGAACTCGCTTTGCGACCCGGAGCGTATTGCGGCAAGAACCTGCTTTTGAAGAGCAACGAATTCCGACGTTGCAATCATGTCCTGGTTTCGTGGACGGGAAAGCCCGACGTGGAAAGTCGCGTTGATGCGTCCCGGATTGATGCTCATCGCCACAATTCGGTCGGACAGATAGACGGCTTCTTCGACATCGTGCGTGACGAACAGGACGGTCAGCCGATGCTCTTCCCAGATTTGGGTCAGCAGTTCCTGCATCTGGTGTCGGGTCAGAGCGTCGAGCGCGCCGAACGGCTCATCCATCAATAGCATTTTCGGTCGATAGGACAGGGCACGTGCAATGGCGACGCGCTGCTTCATGCCACCCGACAGTTGCGACGGAAATGCATCGGCGAACTTGGTGAGCTTCACCAGTTCAATGTGGTGGCGGGCGACATCCCGGCACTCGGCGTTCGGCAACCCGGCCGCCTGCAGGGCGAATTCAACATTCTGCTGCGCGGTCAGCCACGGCAACAGCGTGTAGGATTGGAAGACAACGCCGCGATCGAGCCCGGGACCGACGATCGGCGCTCCATCCGTCAGAAGAAGGCCATTGTCGAAGCCCTGAAGTCCGGCGACGATCGACAGCAGCGTACTCTTGCCGCAGCCGGAAGCACCGACCAAGGAGACGAATTCGTTGTCGGCGAGTTCCAGGTCGATACCGCTGAGGGCGTGGACGGGGCTCTTCCTGCCACCATACCATTTGTTCAGACCCTCGATCTTTAGTTTGGGTTCGCTCATCTCAATGCCTTGCAGCGTAACGGAAGAAGATGCGCTCCAGGGCCTTCATGCTTTGGTCTGTGATCAGACCGAGCAAGCCAAGGAGCAGGATGTAACCAATGATCGTCTGCGTCTGGAAATATCGCTGAGAGACGACGATCCGATAGCCGAGGCCGGACGTCGCCGCCACAAGTTCTGCCAGCACAAGCCAGGTCCAGGCCCAGCCGAGGCTGATGCGCAGCGTGTCCCAGATGCCGGGGAGGGCAGACGGCAGGACGATGCGGCGCAGGATCCTGGTTTCTGACATTCCGAGCGTACGGCCCAGTCCGACGAAGTCGGTCGGCACACGCTTGACGCTGTCCATGACCATCAGTACCTGCTGGAAGAAGGTTCCGATAAAGATGATGACGAACTTCTGGATATCGCTTGTTCCTGCCCACAGTATGGTCAGCGGAACGAAGGCGACAACCGGCATGTAACGAACGAAGTCGACAAACGGCTCAATAGCCGCTTCCCACGTCTTGAAACAGCCGATCATGATCCCGATCGGGATCGCCAGGGCCGATGCAATAAGAAATCCGACGAGCATGCGATAGATGCTGATCCCGGCATCCGTCCACAGCGTGCCATCGACCGCCAGTTCCATCATCTTGGCCCACACCGCTCCGGGCGAGGGCAGAAAAATCGGTTTGACCCAGCCGGTGATGGTAGCAACCCACCACACGGCAAAAAGCAGGGCAAAGACGGCAACGGCAATCAGAAAAAACGACCGGCCGCTGATCGGATCCCCGATCCGAAAGGCACCAGGTGGTCTACCGACGCCAGCGCGCGATGGCGCGCGGGACGTTTCTTTCGTTGTGGACGACAATTCTGAGCTAGACATTACGGTCCCGTTGGTGGCCAGAGGTCACTTGTTCGCTGCATCGACAAACGATGTGTCGATCATGCTGTCGGCGGAAACGTCCTGGGTCACGAGGCCGGCTGTTTTGGCCGCCTTCAGAACGTCGGCGAAGGTCTTGGTCTTGAAGTCACCGGCAAAGGCCTTGGCTGCTTCGGCAGAGCTATAGTATTGGACACCGTCGAAAGCCGTTTTCAGATCATCCGGGGAGGCGCCCACGGCCTTCGAGATGATGGTGCGGTCCTCCTCGGTATTGGCCTTGTAGTCGGCCAGAGCCATATCCCAGGCCTTGATCATGGCCAGAACCTGCCCAGGTTTCTGCTTCAGCACCTCCTCGCGAACGACGAGAACGTCGGAGACTAGGCCCGGATCCTTGCCGGCTTCAAAAAGCAGCTTGATATTCTTGTCCTGGGCCAGCGCCGTTGAAATGTAGGGCTCGTAGGTAACCGCGACGGGAACACGGCCTGCAATCAGTGCCGTTCCAGCATCAGCTGCCGGCATCGGCACGCGGACTATATCGTCGATCGTCATGCCGTTGCTGGCAAGCGCGTAGTTCAGCAGGATGTCGCTTGTCGTGCCTTCCTCGAAGGCGATGTTCTTACCCTTGAGGTCAGCGACGCTCTTGATGTCGCTTCCGGCCAGGATCGCGTCCGCCTTCAGGCTGAAATCAAGAAGCGAGACGATCTTCACCGGCAGGCCGGCGGCAACCATGGCCATGGCCGTGTGCGTGGCGATATTGGCAGCGTCGAGCTGACCGCTGGCAAGTGCCGCGTTGATGTCCTTGTCTTCGCTGAAGTTGACAAGCTCGACATCCTCAAGGCCTGCTTTCTTGAACAAGTCCTTGCTGGCGGCGACGTGCCATTGACCGTAACCGAGCCAGGGCTCGATGCCGATCTTGAAGGTACCCGGCTCCGGTTTGGACGGGATTTGATCCTGGGCGTTAGCCTGCGCACTGGCAAGAATGCCGACGATCCCGAGCGCGATCGCTGCGCGGGAAAACTGCTTGCTGATGGATTTGTAGTTCATTGGGAACCCCTCTTTTGATGATTTTAACGGATCACAAAGCTTGCATCTTCTCAGGTTTGACGCCCGACCAACAAGCTCTTGGTGGCGGACATTACGTACTTGTCTCCTTTCGCCGGCGTTAGCGGTTACTGTTTGAGTATGAGGTGCGAGCCGCGCTCCTTTAAGTCGGCGATGGAGCTCACGCCCATCAAAGCCAAGGTAATCGAGATCTCCCGGCGTAATGTCTGGATCGCACGGTCGACGCCGGCCTGGCCTTTAGCTGCGAGACCGTAGGTGTAGGCCCGACCCAACATGACACCATCGGCGCCCATTCCAAGTGCCTTGACAATATCGCTTCCCCTTCGCACGCCCCCGTCGAGCATCAGCGTGAAATCCGGCCCGACTGCGGCCCGGATGTCGGGAAGCGCTGCAATCGTGCTCATGGCGCCATCGAGTTGGCGACCGCCATGGTTCGAGATCACAATGCCGTCGACGCCGATCGCCTGTGCCTTTTTGGCATCCTCAGGTGAAAGGATGCCCTTAATAATCATTTTGCCTTTCCACCGGTCGCGCAATGCCTCGATGTCCTTCCATGCGAGCCTTTTGTCGATGCGCCTGGAAAGATTGGCGGCCTGTTCGAGCGCTCCCCTCCCGAAGTCTGTGCGATGCTCGACCGCCCGAACGGAGGGCATGCCGCCGCGACCGACATCGAACAACCAGCCAGGCTTCCGGCATAGACTGGCGAACAGTCGAGGTGTGACACGCGTAAGAGATCGGAAGCCGTTTCGCACATCACGTTCGCGGATGGCGGTGATGGCCGTATCGACGGTCACGTACAGCGCCTCGACACCGGCCTCTTCCGCAGCGCTCAGAAACTCCTCGCAAAGCGCGCGGTCGTCGAGCACGTAAAGCTGAAAATGTAGCACACCGTCTGTCGCCTGCCGGAGGTCTGCCAGCGACGCGATCGAGAAGGTCGAAAGGCAGAAGGGGATGCCGGCAGCGTCAGCGGCACAGGCTGCCTTTTGTTCTCCGTTTCTCGTGTAAAGGCCAAGAAAGCCGACCGGTCCCAGCATGAATGGAAGAGGATGGCGTCGCCCGAGGTATTCGGTCGCCAGATCAGGCTCGGCATAGTTGCCGAGAACGTTCTGACGCAGTTGCAAAAGCGAGAAATCGTCCCTGTTTCGACGATAGGTTTCCTCCGAAAAGGAGCCGCCGTCGATGTAGTCAAAGAAGAGCTTCGGCAATCGCTTGCGAGCGGCCAGCCGGAGGTCATCGATATTGACGATCGTCACGATCTACCCCTCCGGATCTATCTTTGCGAGGAAGCGGCTTATCAGGTCCTCGCCCTCATCAGGCTCCGAGCCGACCATCATGGCCACAGAAAGCCCGATCAGGGAGGATGTCGGATTGTGGCTTGTCGCACCTGCGCGCAGGTTCATGACAAGCGTCGGGCATAGGAAAAGCCCGAGCCGGACAACTTTTCGCCAGTCTTGAGGAAGCAAGTCGCGCTGTTTGAGGGCGGCAAGCAATGGCTTCCACATTGCTTCGGCCTTCGTTTCCAAAAGCGCCTTGCGAACCGGGGTCAGCTTCCAATCGAAATCCGCAAAGAGACGGCCGTTCTCGTACTTGGCTGTGGCCTTGAATTTCTGTTCGGCAAGTGCCGGATCATAGAGCCAGTAGGGATGGGCGAGGATATTGTGGAAGGTCGTCTTCACCTCCGCCAGAAGTGTCGGGATGTGCTCGCCGGCAAAGGCTGGGTCAAAGAAGGACAGGCTCGCGCGCCCTTCGCGCCGTTCGAACCAGACATTGGCGTTATGAGCGTCGCCGTGTGCCGTCACCCCACCACTATCGGCCAGACGGACAGGGTTCAGTCTTTCATGCGCGGCGTCGAAAAGTTGGCCGAGAGTTTCGCGATACTCGATGCCATTGATGACAAAGCGGGCTTTCGAGAGCGAATCCCAGGAAAGCGTGACGCCTGGAAAGTCAAATGTCTTGCCGACATAAAAACTCTCCAGCCGCCCGCCAGGGTAGGTCCCTTTCGGGGCTGTCACCAGTCGATCGCGGAACAGGCGATGAACCGGCTCCTTCACGACCTCATCTGGAGTGACAGGATGCAACGTCCTCAGATAGACCGATAGGACGGTCTCATTGAGCCGGCGCTCCGCATCCACGGCCTGGCGTGCCATTTGCTCATCATGAAGCCCGTCGAGGGTACGCAGAGCATCGGAAAAGCGCGGATCGGTCCTGCGCCTGTAGACGAGGATCTGTTCGCCTGGAAGGGTCGACATCATCAGCGGCTGATCTACCGGCAGGCCGGCCTTGGCAAGAATATCGGCGCGATAGTACTCACCGCTCATCTCCTCCTCGTTTTCCTCCTGATGGAATTTGAAGAAGTAGGGCTTTCCGTCGGCCTCGAAGAAGCCATTCAGTGAATTGAGGCTGTATTGGTCGTGGTTGATGGCCAGATCGCGTGCGTCGACCCCAAACAGATCTCGCAACAGGTCGGCAAGAAGAGCTTCGGCACTGCCGTCGCCCTTCTTGGCTTTTTCCCGTATGGCTGCCGTCCGACTGTTGGGCTGCCCCATGCTCTCTCACTCCTGGAATGACGCGAAGGTTTTCATTTTTTGGGCGGTAAGTATCTGCTGCCAAGCGAATAGCGGCTGCCGACATAGGTGAAGGTATTGACCGTTGCGATCGCCTGCCCCGTCCACGTTTTTCGGTTGAGGACCAGGCAGCTATCGCGCTCACGAATGTGCAGGAGGCGTGCATGTCTCTCCGTCGCTGGGATGGCGCTGATGAGATGCTCGACTTCGGTTAGGGGTGTGCTGTGCTGAAGGTAATCGTAGGTGCCGATGGACGTAAAATCCTGATCGAGATAGTTCTTTACCAGCTCTGTATTGACGTAGCGCTCCTCCAGCTGAACAGGGACGCCATTCTCGTAGTGAACGACCATCGAGTGATCGACGGGGCAAAGCTTTCTGAACTCGAACGCGTCCAATAGCATTTGATCCGGCCGCTCGATCCGCTCGAGCAGGATCACCTCCGCGCGGTGTTGGCTTCCACGCGCCTTGATCTCGCTGATGATGTTGCTGATCTCGATGAGTGTCGACTGTGCTTTGGGAGGCGAGACGAACGTCCCGACCCCCTGGACCCTGCGCAGATAGCCTTCGGCGGTCAGTTCACGAAGCGCGCGATGGACCGTCATGCGAGAAACGCCGAGCGAAGACGTCAACTCGTGCTCGGACGGAAGCTTCTCGTTCTGTGGCCAGTTGCCATTCCCGATATTGTCGAGGACGAAGTCCTTGACCTTTTCGTAGAGCGGCAGCGCGGTGTTTGAAAGGCCGGGCAATTTCTATCTCCGTCTCACGCCGAGGCGTGTGCTCAATCAATCGGCTATTCGAATGATCGTCTTTATTTTGGTTGAGCGACCATCGATCAGTCGGTGGTACGCATCAGGAATTCCGTCGAGTGAGTTCAGGATCTCGCTAAATTGTAGAAGTGCAGGCTGCAGCTTTGGCAACATCGCGATGGCATCGGCGAGTTCGTCTTCAAAGGCATGGCAGCCAATCAGGGAAATCTCACGCTCGACGAGGACATTGGGATCCAGATCCAGTTTCCCATGACTAATACCCACAAGAGCGAAGGCGCCGCCCCCGTCCAAAAGTTCGATGCCTTGCGCGATGGCGTTTGTACTTCCCGTTGCATCCACCGCGTAACGCAGTCGCGCGTCGCCGAGTGCAGTCCTTGCTTGCGACTTATCCAGTGCGACCACCGATCCTCCGCAAATTGCGGCCACCATCTCGGCACGGCCGCCATTCAAATCCGCAAACAACAACTTTCCATCGTGGAGATGTGTAAGCAGCAAACCGCAGAGACCGCCTATCGTCCCGCAGCCAACTAGGAGAATCGCCTCGCCTTGGGGTGGGTTAAGCCGTCGTATCGCATGAAGGGCGACAGCCAAAGGTTCGGCCATGGCCGCCACTGCAGGATCAAGTGACGGCTCGTGTTTGAAAACCAGACGAGCGGGTAGTTGGGCCTGCTCCGCAAATCCTCCGTCGCATACCTCGCCGACGAAACCGAGATGTTCGCAGATATTGGTGCGGCCTGATCTGCATGCTTCGCATTGGCCACAGTAAAAGCGGGAGTCAGCTGCGACGAGGTCACCGATCGCGAGACCTTCGATACCCTCACCAAGCGCGGAAACGCGCCCGCAAAACTCGTGTCCAGCGGTGGATGGGCGCCTGCTGATCCATTGACCGGTTCGGTAGTTGTGAACGTCCGAGCCGCAGATGCCCGCGGCGCGAACGTCGATCGTCACGTAGCCCGCGGGCGGCGACAGAGGTTTGTCGACTTCCTCGACCCTGAGATCAAACGCGTCGTAAAGCCGAACCGCCTTCATCCTGTCAGCCTCGCTTTGGCAGATAGTTGTCGCGGACCGCCGAGACTGCGTGCGCGTGGGATGAGAAGCCTTCATATTCCGCCAGCTTGTGGGCACGCTTCGCAAACTCGGGATAGGCCGCCGCTGTCACGTAGCCGATCGAACTGCGCTTCACAAAATCGGTCACCGACAGCGGGCCGAACGTGCGCGCCCAGCGGCTCGTCGGCAG
Organism: Rhizobium sp. PRIMUS64; assembly: GCF_023006465.1. Lineage (NCBI taxonomy): Bacteria > Pseudomonadati > Pseudomonadota > Alphaproteobacteria > Hyphomicrobiales > Rhizobiaceae > Rhizobium > Rhizobium sp. PRIMUS64. The sequence goes on from NZ_JALBGX010000009.1 coordinate 68,681, forward strand.
CACGGCATTTGGACCGAGGCAGAAATTGGCGATGCTGACAGGCGTATGCGGACCCATGAGGATTTCTGCAGCCTCGGTGATCTTTCCGAGATGGGCGAAGGGATCCTGCGAGAGGATTTCGAGATGCTCCGGCGCGTAGGCGTTGACGAAGTCGTAGCTTTCCTCGATCGAGGAGGTGAGGATGATCCCACCGCATTTGCCTGAAAGGACAGCGCTCGAAAACTGAACCCGCTGTTCGGTCATACGTGCCCAATGCTCCGGCAGCGCAGCGAGGGCCTCCTCGGCCACGCGACGGCTATGGGTCACGAGATAGGCGGAAGAGTCGGGACCATGCTCGGCCTCGATCAGGAGATCGAGCGCGGCAAGGCCGCCATGGACAGTGTCGTCCGCGAAAATGATCGCTTCCGAAGGGCCAGCAGGCAGGCCTGTGTCGATGATACCTGACAGGCTCCGCTTGGCTGCGACCACCCAAGGGCTTCCCGGTCCAACGATCTTCAGTGCCGGCTTGATCGTTTCCGTCCCGTAGGCAACAGCTGCGACTGCCTGAGCGCCTCCTACCTTGTAGACAGTTTCCACACCGGCCAGACGCGCTGCCACCAGGGTTGCGGCGTCCACGCTACCGTCCGGGGCAGGCGGAGTGACGATCGCCAGATTGGGAACACCGGCCACGACGGCCGGGATGGAAGTCATCATCGTGACCGACGGAAACGAACCTTTGCCGCGTGGAACGTAAAGCGCGGCGGACTTGATCGGGGTGAAGCGGTCGCCGGCAAAGGCGCCTGGTTTGATCTCCTTCAGCCACATGGCTTCAGGCTTCTGCTCTTCATGAAAATGGCGAATATTCTCAATGCCGAAGGTGATGGCCTCGATCACATCCTCGCTAACGAGCTTGAAAGCCGCATCGAATTCCGCCTCCGTTGCTTTGATCGTTGCTTCTGTAATATTTGCCTTGTCGAGGTCGCGGCCGAAGCGGGCAACGGCGCGGTCACCCTCGGTGCGCACGGCCTCAAGGATTGGTGCCACCTTCTCGATGAAGCCGGAGATGTCTGTTTCGGACCGTCGCAAGAGTGCGGCCTGCTCATCCGGTCCAAGATTGGAATATTCATGAAAGGTGACGTCGGTCATTGCTCATACCCTTATTGGCGCACAGAGGCGCTGACAGCCGCTGTCGTCCGCGCCCTGCCGGCGCGACGATATATCGTCCCTACAGGTCATGCGGAAACCCACCGCAAGTCGGTGGCAACCGGGCAATACCCTGCAAGCTGTTCGTGCGAGGATGCCGGATATGGTTATCCGGCAAATTCCCAGGAAGTCGAAGACTTCGTTCCCGTTTTATTGTCTAGAGTTGTCTATACATCTATAGACAATATGATCATTCCCGTGCTGTCAAGCGTCAATTTCCGTTTCTATATCGATGCCAGAAAGCCGCCGTCGACAGGAATGCATTGGCCAGTAATGTAGGCCGATGCGCCACTTGCAAGGAAGACGACGGCGCCGCCGATGTCGGAACCATCACCGAACCGCTTCTGTGGGATCTTGTTGAGCATTTTCGCAGACCAGCCCTTGTCCTGATAAAACCCTTCGGTCATCGCTGTTCGGAAATAGCCCGGAGCCACGGCATTCACGCGGATCCCTAGCGGCGCCCATTCCGCCGAAAGCGCGCGCGTCATACCCAGCAGTCCCGACTTCGAGGAGCCGTAGGGCACAGCGGTCGGGATGCCGACGTAGGACGTGAGGGAGCAGAGATTGATTATGCTTCCACCGTGGGCTCGGCGCGACATCCGGCGTGCTGCGGCCTGCGACCAGAAGAACGCGCCCTTGAGGTTGGTGCCGATGATCTTGTCCCATATCTGTTCATCGACCTCGAGCGAGGGAGAAGTCTGTTCGTAGCCGGCATTGTTGACAAGGATGTCGACAGCGCCAGTGATGTTTTCGAACTTGCTTAGCGTCTCGTCGATGGACGAGATGTCTGTCACATCCTGGGCGCTCGTGATGCAGGTCCTGTTAAGGGCCTCAATCTTCTCTTTGGTTTCGCTCAGCGAATTTTGATCGCGTGCCGTAACGCAGACATCGGCACCCGCTTCGGCAAGCGCCAGCGCAATCCATTGGCCCAGGCCGCGGCTCGCACCGGTTACAACTGCCACTCTTCCTGCCAGATCGAACATCTTATTGGCCATGATGATCCCCTTGCTTTTGCAGGATAGAACCACCGTTCAAGAACGATGTCTATACATGTATTGACAAAGAGGCATTCCCATTCGTGCCAGAAAGACGCATGCCCCGCCTAGTAAGCGTAGGCGGCATCCTAACCCTACAATGTTGTCAGGTCGCTCTTTCCGCCAGTCGCTCCCTGCGCATGTAGGCCCAGTCAATAAGTTCGGCCATCGAGGGTCCCAGGGCTTTGCCCATCTCGGTCAGCTCGTATTCCACCTTCGGCGGCACCTGAGGATACACGGTACGGGTCACGATTCCGTCCCTTTCCAGTTCCTTCAGTTGCTGGATGAGCATCTTCTGGTTCACGCCTGCGCAGCGCCGTTCGAGTTCGGAAAAGCGAAGAGCCTCTTTCGCTCCGAACAGTTGGCAGATGATCACGATCTTCCACTTGCCTTCCAGCACACGCAGGGCGTCCGTAGTCGCTTCCGCCCATTTGAGATGCTGTTGCGGGTCTCCGCACTTCCAGTCACGATCCGCTGCCATACTTACCTTTTGGTGGGTAACCCACTTATCCGTCAGTTCTTGTTGATGCTGCAGTATCTACTATCTTGTGGTGCAGAACAACAGGAGCATCAGCATGAAAATCGGCATAATTGGCATTGGCAACATCGGCGGCACCATAGCTCGCAAACTCGCGTCTGCGGGGCATGAGGTCAGGGTGGCCAACTCCAAAGGCGCGGTCGCTGTGCGGCCCTTTGCGGAGGAGATCGGAGCTACGGCGACCGACACGAACGGAGCTATCTCCGGAGCGGATTTGGTCATCATGTCCATCCCGCTTCCCGCTATCGAAAGGCTGCCGAAAAACCTCTTCAAAGACGTCCCCGCGAGCGTGCCGGTCGTTGATACCAGCAACTACTATCCGGGGCTGCGCGATCCGCAGATTGCCGACCTTGATGCAGGCGAGGCCGAAAGCGTGTGGGTCTCCAAACAAATCGGCCGTCCCGTCATCAAGGCGTTCAACAACATCCTTGCGCATTCTCTGGCGGAACTGGGTCAACCTGAAGGGACGGACGGTCGGCTGGCCGTAGCGGTCGCCGGAGATGATGACGCAGCGAAGCAGCTTGTTATGGGGATCGTGAACGAGGTCGGATTCGACCCGGTTGATGGCGGTACGCTTGAAGAGTCCTGGCGGCAGCAACCCTCGACGCCTGGCTATTGCTGCGATTACGATGCAGTCGCCATGCGCAGGGCACTCAATGCGGCGGTAAAGGGTGAAGCACCCAAGAAACGTGAACAGCTCACGAGCAAAATGGCAACTCTCGGCCCGAGCCCCACCCATGATGATGTCGTGGCAATGAATCGCTCCCTCAACCCACTAACCTGAGGTGGCACCATGTCAAAAGTCGTGTCAGAAAACCCGTAGGAGGATCATATCCGCCGGGTCCGCCAAGATGATGGTTACGTTTTGCAATGGAGCGTCGAGTATCTCCACGGAAGAAGGCAATCGATCCGCCTTTGCTCATGGCCTTTAGCGATGGCGGTGAGGGTGCTGGTTAAATACGCAAGCGGATCGACGTCATTTAAGTTGCTCGTCTCGATGAGCGAGGCGATGGTCGCCCAGTTGTCCGCTCCCGCGTCATGCCCGGCAAAAGTGCGTTCTTGTGGTTGAGGGCAAACGGCCGAATGGTCCTGTCGACGCTGTTGTTGTCGATCTCGATGCGACCGTCCAGACCCTTCCCAATATTTGGCGTCCGGACCAGGTCACCGAACCCAGCGATAGTCTTCAGGCGCTGCCATCACCGCGCGCAATGCGCCTGACTTCGCCAGCGGCTGCGTCGAGGATGCCTTGCGACAAATTCTCATCCTGCAAGATGCGCGACAGCGTGACGGCGCCCACCATCAGAGACAGTATCGCCATCGCCTTGCCGCTGGGATTTGAGCTCTTGGCGTCGTCCATCAGCTCATCCAGCACCTCAAAGTGAGCGAGGATACCATCCTCAAATGGACGCCTGACCTCTTCACTCTGCCGCGCCGCGTCCGATCCCAACGCCACTAGAGGGCAACCGTCACCCTTTTCTCCAAGATGTCCGGGTGAGAGGTAGAACTCCATGACTGCTTCGAGGGGATCGGAACTTGTCGCAGCCGCCGTCGACCATCTGCGTGTAGCGCTTTCCAGCGCGCGCCTGGACGCCTGGGCTGCAAGATCGTCCTTGGACGAGAACTGCTTATAGAACCCACCTTGTGTAAGGCCCGCCCCCTTCATCAGATCTTTGAGGCCAATACCGTCGAAGCCGTGCTCTCGAAACAGACGGCTTGCGACGTTGATCACCGTTTCCCGGTTCTCCTCGGCCTGTGCCCGGCTCACTCTCATACTGATCTCCGATTAGATTTCATTTGACATCTATAACGCAATTAGATTTAGATCGCAATCTAAATCATCCGGATCGCTGGTCAAGAAGAGAACTTAAGATGAAACGCAAACATGTCCTGACTCTCGTGGGCCTCGCGGCAGCGGCGGGTGCCGGTGCCTATTTCGTGGTTTTCGGAACCCCTAAGTCGGAGGCAGAGGCTGCGGACCCAAGGACTGCCTCGCCACTGGTCAGGGTGGCAGAGGCGACAAGGACTGAAACGACAGAGCGATCTTTTACCGGCACGGTTGCTTCGCGAGTACAGAGCAATCTGGGCTTTCGGGTTCCGGGCAAGATCGTTCAGCGGATGGTCGATGTGGGCCAGCAGGTCAAGCAAGGCCAGGCTCTGATGCGCATCGATGAAACCGATCTTCAGCTTGCTCTGACGGCGAAGCGCAATACGGTTACCGCAGCGCGTGCTGTCCTGATCCAAGCACAAGCAGACGAGAAACGGTATGCGGCGCTGGTCAAAAATGGATTGGCCGCCACCCCGCAGCGTTATGAACAAGCGAAAGCGGCCCTCGATACGGCCTCGGCACAGCTTGCCGCGGCTGAAGCGGACGCCGAGGTTGCGGAAAACGCCGCCTCCTATAGCGTTCTTCTTGCAGACTCGGATGGAACGGTCGTCGATACGCTCGGAGACCCGGGACAGGTGGTGTCAGCGGGACAAACGGTGGTTCAACTGGCGCAGGCGGGGCCACGTGAAGCCGTTGTCTGGCTACCGGAAACCCTGCGGCCCGAGACAGGATCCGAAGCGCAAGCCAGTGTCTATGGAGGCGAGGGTCTAAGTGGAAAAGCCCTTTTGCGACAGATTTCCGATTCTGCCGACCTGCAAACCCGGACCTACGAGGCGCGGTATGTTCTCGAAGGCGCCGCTGCCTCTGCCCCGCTTGGTTCGACGGTGACGATCAAAATATTCGACGCGAACCGGCGATCGGAGGTCGCCGTACCAGTCGGTGCCATCCTGGACGACGGCAGCCGGACAGGTGTGTGGGTTGTCAACGGGGCCACATCGACCGTGAACTTCAAGCCTGTCGAGATCAAGCGGATCGGCGAGGAAATGGCATTTGTCACCGGAATAGGGGTTGGTCAGCAGGTTGTCGCTCTGGGCGCGCATCTACTGGAAAATGGCGCGACCGTCAGGACGGCTGCGCAGCAAGAGGTGACAAAGTAATGAGCTTCAATCTTTCCGCCATCGCGGTTCGCGAACGCGCCGTTACATTATTCTTTATTGTCCTGTTGGCCGCCGCCGGGGTCTATGCCTTTGTCAAATTGGGCCGCGCCGAGGATCCCTCCTTCACCATCAAGACCCTGACGGTAACCTCAGTTTGGCCGGGCGCCACCGCGCGTGAAATGCAGGATCTTGTCGCAGAGCCACTCGAGAAGCGTATCCAGGAACTCACCTGGTATGACCGCGTCGAAACAACGACGCGGCCTGGCTACGCATTCCTTACAGTCACACTCAAGGATAATACTCCGGCGTCCGCAGTTGAAGAGGAGTTCTACCAAGCGCGCAAGAAGCTCGGCGACGAGGCTCGAAATCTTCCGCCCGGCGTCATGGGTCCCTTTGTCAATGATGAATATTCCGACGTGAGCTTCGGCCTTTACGCATTGAAGGCGAAGGGGATGCCGATGCGGGACCTCGTTCGGCAGGCGGAGGTCATCCGCCAGGATCTGCTGCATGTTCCGGGCGTCAAGAAAATCAACATCCTCGGGGAGCGCCCCGAAGAGATATTCGTCGAATTTTCCTATGCCAAGCTCGCGACACTTGGAATATCGGCGCAGGATGTTGCCGCAGCCTTGCAGAGACAGAACACGGTGACGCCCGCAGGCTCGATCGACACGCGCGGGCCACAGGTCTTCATCCGTTTCGACGGAGCCTATAATAGCGTACAGGCAATTGCCGACACGCCGATCGTAGCAGGTGGACGAACGGTGAAACTCTCCGATCTGGCGGATGTACGGCGTGGCTATGAGGATCCGGCCACTTACGTCATCCGTCACAATGGCGAACCGGTTTTGATGTTGGGCGCCGTAATGCAGCAGGGCTGGAATGGCCTTGACCTCGGCAAGGCGCTTGAAGCCCGGTCCGCCGCGATCGCGCAGACACTGCCGTTGGGCATGACCCTTACAAAAGTTAGCGATCAGGCCGTCAATATCGACGAGGCGGTCGGTGAATTCATGCTGAAGTTCGCCATGGCGCTTGGCGTCGTGCTGTTCGTGAGCCTTGTCGCACTCGGCTGGCGCGTCGGCATTGTCGTGGCGCTCGCAGTTCCGCTGACGCTCGCCGTCGTCTTCCTCATTATGCTGGAAACCGGCCGGTTCTTCGACCGCATCACACTCGGCGCGCTCATTCTTGCGCTGGGCCTTCTCGTGGACGACGCCATCATCGCCATTGAGGTTATGGTGGTGAAGATGGAGGAGGGCATGGATCGCATTAAGGCGGCCGCTTATGCCTGGAGCCACACGGCGGCACCGATGCTGTCCGGCACACTCGTCACAATCATCGGACTGATGCCCGTTGGTTTCGCCAAGTCGACTGCAGGTGAATATGCCGGCAACATCTTCTGGGTCGTGGGATTTGCCCTGATCGTTTCCTGGATCGTCGCGGTGACTTTTACGCCCTACCTCGGCGTGAAGATGCTGCCTGACATCAAACCGGTGGAAGGTGGACACCACGCCATCTACGATACGCCGAACTATCGCCGCTTGCGCTCATTCATCGCGTTTGCGGTTCGCCATAAGTTCATGACCTGCGCCGTGGTCGGCGTGACGATGGCTGTCTCGGTCGTCGGGATGGGAGGGGTAAAACAACAGTTTTTCCCGACTTCGGACCGGCCTGAGGTTCTCGTCGAAGTTCGCATGCCTGAAGGTACGAGCATTCAAACCACGACGGCCGCAGTGGAGAAGGTCGAAGACTGGCTGCAGGCCCAGCCGGAAACAAAAATCGTCACCAGCTATGTAGGGCAGGGCGCTCCCCGCTTCTTCTTTGCCATGGCGCCCGAGTTGCCCGACCCCGCCTTCGCCAAGGTTGTCGTGCTGACGCCCGATGCGCATGCACGAGAAGAGCTAAAGCATCGCCTTCGCGCCGCAATCTCTGACGGCCTTGTTCCAGAGGCATCCGTACGCGTCACGCAGCTCGTATTCGGTCCCTATACGCCGTTCCCGGTCGAGTTTCGGATCATGGGACCGGATCAGGAGGAACTCTATAAGATTTCCGAGCAAGCTCTGGCAATTATGAAAACTGTGCCCGATGTCCGTCAGGCCAATCGCGATTGGGGCAATCGAACGCCTGTGTTGCGCTTTGTCCCTGATCAGGAGCGGCTCAATCTGATCGGTCTTTCACCGTCCGAGGCAGCCCAGCAGATGCAGTTGCTGCTGAGCGGCATCCCTGTCACGCAGGTGCGCGACAACATCCGCAACGTGCCCGTCGTCGCACGCAGTGCTGGCGAGAACCGCCTCGATCCATCACGCCTTGCCGACTTTTCGCTGATGAGCCGGAATGGTCGCCAGGTTCCCCTCGATCAGATCGGGCATTCCGAAATCCGGTTCGAGGAACCGATCCTGAAACGGCGCGATCGGACACCGGTCATTACGATCAGGTCCGATATCAACGAGGCGACGCAGCCGCCGGAGGTCTCCCAGCAGGTGATGAAGGCCCTTCAGCCGCTTATCGCATCGCTTCCAGTGGGATATCGCATTGAGATGGGCGGCAACATCGAAGAATCGCTCAAGGCCAATGTCGCACTTGTTCAAGTCTTCCCGTTGATGATCGCGGCCATGTTGATTGTCATCATCCTCCAGGTACGCAGCCTTTCGACGATGACGATGGTCATGTTGACCGCGCCTCTTGGACTTGCAGGCGTGGTCCCAGCGCTGCTTCTGTTCAATCAACCCTTTGGATTCAACGCCATTCTCGGTTTGATAGGACTGGCCGGGATCCTCATGCGCAACACGCTGATCCTGACGGAGCAGATCAAGGAAAACCAGGCTGCAGGTCTCGACGACTATCACGCTGTCATTGAAGCAACCGTCCAGCGGACTCGTCCTGTCATCTTGACCGCGCTCGCAGCCGTCCTGGCCTTCATCCCTTTGACCCATTCGGTGTTTTGGGGGTCGATGGCCTATACGCTGATTGGCGGAACGGCTGCGGGCACCGTGATGATACTGCTCTTCCTTCCAGCCCTTTACGCGGTGTGGTTCCGTATCAAGCCTGCAAAAGAAGAGAGCCACGAGGAAGCCATTGAGCGTCTCGAACCGCCGATAGCACTGGCTGCGGAGTAGGAATCTTGTGTCCGACCCGACGAGCCCTCCGCACCCGTACAGAAACTCACACCGATCTCTGGCGGGAGCGAATCCTCGATGTGGCGGAAGAACACTTTCGGCGCATCGGGTACAAAAAGACATCGGTAGCCGACATAGCATCCCACCTCGGGATGAGTAGCGCCAATATATATCGCTTTTTTCCTTCAAGGGCGGCGATCAACACGGCGATTTGTGGTCGCATCATCGGACAAACAATGCGGTCTGCAGCTTCGATTGCACAGATGGAGGGGCCGGCTTACGAGAAGCTGGTAGAACTTTTCAATCAGCTTCACAGGGAACGGAAAAACACCTTCCTGCACGAGAAGCCGGTTCATGATCTGGTTGTCGCCGCAACGGCACAGAACTGGGCGATCATCGGTGCGCATAATAAGCATCTCGTGGCGATCATCGAGGCGATTGTAAATGATGGGATCGACACAGGCGCGTTTCGTGTTGATGCGGCGAAGGCCGCCCGATCTCTGATGAACGCCCTCATGCCCTTCTACCACCCTGTTCTCATAGAGCAGGGGGTCCGAGACGGCGTAGATACCGAAGAAGGGCTGCGTGATCAGATCCACTTTATTCTGAAAGCAATCGATGCGTGAAGCGCTCGAATATCTCCATTCGCCATCAACCCCGAGGGAAACAAACATCGGGGGTCAGGTCCAGTTAATTGACAGGAAAACGAATGCAACACAGTGCTGACACGGGAACGCAAATCTCCGTCGTGGAAAAAATTGATGGCGCTCCCGGAAAACGTGCCCTGATCACCGGTGCGTCAAGTGGCCTTGGCCTCGAATTTGCTGAACTGCTCGCGGCGCAAAAAGTCAATCTCGTACTCGCGGCCCGGCGCAGGGAGCCAATGGAGAAGCTCGCTGCCGAACTTCGGCGGAAGCATGATGTCGATATCGTTGTCGAGCCAATCGATCTTGCCGCTCCAGGCGCTGCTGCCCGTTTGAAAAGCAGCCTGGATGAGAAGTCGCTACAGATCGACATCCTGGTGAACAATGCCGGATACGGGTTGCACGGCGATTTTCTCGAAACACCGATCGAGCGCACCACCGATATGATCCAGCTCAACATCACGGCGCTCACCGAGCTGAGCTATGTTTTCGGACGTGACATGGCCGCCCGGGGATCGGGCCAGATCCTTCTCGTCGCAAGTCTCCTTGCGCTTCAGCCGGTTCCCAGCTTTGCTGCTTACGCTGCGACGAAGTCTTATGTACTGGCGTTTGGAGAAGCCCTGCATGAAGAGCTCCGTCGGCAAGGCGTGGTCGTCACCAGCCTTTGCCCAGGGCACACCGAAACGGGTTTCGATACAACTGCCGGGGCTCCGGTCTCACCCATACTGCGCCTTTTGACAATGAAGCCCCGTCCAGTCGCCGAAAGCGGCCTTCGAGCACTCTCTCAGGGGAAAGCGTCCGTGATCGCCGGGTTCATGAATAACGTCGTTGCCTTTTCAAATCGCTTGACGCCACGTTCGATGCAGCGAGCCACCATGAAAAGAATTCTTGGGCCATAGAAAGATCATTGGCGCCGCCCCATACCGATATCCGGGCAGGCCGGTTTCCAATCCCCAGCGTGCAATGCTTCATCGACATGGCATCTACCGCCGCAGCGGTCCCTTCAGTCGATTAATGCATCCTGAATACCCTGGCGATCATCAATGGGTATCGACACAATAAGAGTATTGCTGTCGGTGCCAGTGACCGTGCTGTAGAGTTGAAGGGCAGTTCCGTAAATGACCCTTATACCGCCGCGACAACGATAAAGTCGTTGCAAACTTCTCAAGCGTTGTGAAGGCGGTCAGTGGCATCAACTTCAGGATCGCTCGAACCATTCCGGCGGGTCGCGACAGGGCGAGCCGGTACGCACCAAAGCACTGCTTCCACAAACATGCGGTTGTCGCGGCCGGACGAACGGCGTGTGCGGCAGCTTTGAATCTGAATTGCTCAGGGCAGACCGTCTTGCAAATAACCTGCGACGTGAGTTGGAACTAGCCAGATCACATCTCGTTCAAAAAATGTTGCACTGCAATATGATGTGGAGCTCTTTTTTTCGGAGTTCCTTTCCCTTTATCTACGCTTGCGAAAAGATCGCTTCTGCAACCCGCCGGATGAGCGACAACCTCCCAACCCGATGTCCGGCTAGAAAGAGGATCCGAATATGGGTGATCTCCTGAAAGGTATCTCCAATTTTCGCGGCGCCGTGTTTCCTGGTCACTCGGCGCTTTACCGCAAGCTGGCTCGCGAAGGCCAGCAACCACATGCCTTGATGATATCTTGTGCTGACAGCCGCGTAATGCCGGAAACGATAACGCAATCCGGTCCCGGCGATCTCTTCGTTTGCCGCAATGCAGGCAATATTGTTCCGCCCTTTTCGACCCTCAATGGTGGCGTCTCGTCGGCTATCGAATACGCTATCCTCGCGTTAGGTGTCAGCGACATTGTCGTTTGTGGTCACTCCGATTGCGGGGCGATGAAAGGGCTGTGCCGGCCGGAAATGCTGGAACCGATGCCGAATGTCGCAGCCTGGCTGCGGCACAGTCACGCCGCCTTTTCGATTGTTTGCCAAGCCTATCCCGACGACCTTTCCGAAGCCGAACGTGTGCGTGCGGTGGGCATGGAAAACGTCGTCGTTCAGCTCGACCACTTAAAGACGCATCCGTCCGTGGCTGCAAAGCTCGCGACCAACGAGATCACCCTGCATGGCTGGTTCTTCGACATCGAGACGGGCGAGGTCCAAGTCTATGACGGGGCTTTGGCAAGTTTTACCGAGGTGCAGGAGGGTGAGGCGCTGCCAGTCGCCTTCACAGGGCGAAATCACCCGCATGTCATGCCGCGGGTTTCTGCAACGCTTGCCGGGGAATAGTGACATCATGAAAAACAGCTCTGCATTTTCGCGCGACCTGGCTTCGTCTCTGGTCGTTTTTCTTGTCGCCATTCCGCTCTGCCTGGGCATCGCCGTCGCCTCCGGGGTACCCGTGGCCATGGGACTTGTCTCCGGTATCATAGGTGGCCTCGTTGTCGGGCTTCTGGCGGGCTCGCCTCTTCAGGTCTCAGGACCTGCCGCTGGTCTTGCCGTCATCGTCTTCGGCTTCGTCGACCAGTATGGAATTGCCCTGCTGGGGCCGGTCCTGCTCGTCGTCGGTCTCCTGCAGATCATAGCGGGTTTCCTCCGGATCGGCTCCTGGTTCAGAGCAATTTCGCCAGCCGTGGTTCATGGTATGTTGGCCGGCATCGGCATTTTGATTATCCTCGGGCAGATCCATGTTCTGATGGGCTCAAAGCCCGCGGCGGGAGGCATCGAGAATGTCACCGCTTTCGACGAGAGCGTCGGCAGACTATCGGGCGCCAGCGTGACCAACGAGGCCGTCGCACTACTGGTTGGTCTCATCGCTCTCCTCGCGATGGTCTGCTGGGAGAAATTCCGCCCCAAATCGCTGCCACTCGTTCCAGGGGCGCTTGTCGGGGTTGCAGCCGCCACGGTTCTGACCACCGCGCTCGACCTCCCAATCGCCCACGTAGCTGTGCCTACCTCACTCCTTGAGAGTATATCGCTGCCGACCGCTGAGAGTTTTGCCAACTTGGTGCAGCCCGGCGTCATCTTGGCGACCCTGATGATTGCCGTCATTGCGAGCGCCGAAACACTTCTTTCGGCAGCGGCAGTCGATCGGATGCATGACGGCGGACGCACGCGCTTCAATAAGGAGCTGTTCGCCCAGGGCGTCGGTAACGGACTGTGCGGCTTGCTCGGTGCATTACCTATCACGGGTGTCATTGTCCGGTCATCGGCCAATATTCAGGCGGGGGCACGCACGCGAATCTCGGCAGTATTGCATGGCCTATGGATCCTGGGCCTGGTGGCGCTTTTGCCGGATCTTCTGGAAATGATACCGTTGACGGCGCTCGCCGCTGTCCTGATTGTCACCGGCTGGCGGCTGATCAGCCTTCATCATGTGCGCCACCTGTTCGAACACCATGGTCTCATGCCGGTTGGAATCTGGGCCGTCACAGTGGCGATGGTCGTCCTGCAGGACTTGCTGGTCGGTGTGGCGCTCGGACTTGCGCTGTCGATCCTCGAAGTGCTTCCCTATCTGCGCCGAAAGCAGGCGATCCGGCATTCCGAAGTCAACGGCGAAATACATGTTCGGCTGCGCGGAGCGGTCACCTGCAAGGACGTGCCAGCGCTACTTAATACGCTCGAAGGGCTGCCTGAAGGTCGTAAAGTCAGTATCATCGGCAGTCACCTGCATTACATTGATCACACCAGCGCGGAGACCATCAGCGAATGGCTCCGGCGCGAGACGAAATCCGGTCGAACGGTTGAGATCCACCCGCCCCAGGCAGCGCGTCATCCCCGCCTCAAGCCGCTATTTGAGCGATTCTCCGCCGAAGCCGCCTGATCGTCTTCGGGCGGGCAATTCCGTTTAAACGAGCAGGCCTGCTGTGTAATGTTGCAGAAAGATGAAGGCTCTTCAGCGGGGAACCGCGAGCCTCGTCAGGCCCACGAGATCCTGCGCGAGATGTATGCTCATTTCACGAAGGCGGACCTCGACCGCCCATTGAAGCGATGATCGTTCATCGACGAACACTGGAGTGTTCGGGGTCGAGCCGATCTGCAGGCAACTGCCGATCGGCTCGTCAATCTAGTGTGAGACTTCAATGAGGACGGTTGCGGTATTCTTGGTGTCGTAAAAATGCGCTGAGGGTCAGCACGGCCGAGAACACCAGCAGGGTTACGGATCCGCATCGCCGGGCCAGCAACGGCATTTGTTTTTCACTTCCCGGAACAATTCTGCCAGTCGACAACCAGATCGAGGATGCGAAAAGGACCACGAAGGCAAGGGTCGCGGTGGCGGCTATCCCAGACACATCCTGCGCGGGGGCATCATCGTGAGCCCGATGATAAGTGCCTTGTGGCTTGGCCGAACGAATGGGAAGGGGTGCCTAGAGTTCGAGTCCACTCAAAAGCATAACGGCTCCAACACCGCACCACCAGGTAGCGGCCGTTGGCGCCTGAGAAACGGCTTGCCCTCGCTGCACGCCTTCCCTATTCGTCCAAAATGCCTCCTCCACCCATGACGAAACGCTTCCTTGTCAAAAGGAGCGCCAGCGTGACGGGGCGAAGTCCCTGGCCATCGACGCCGACGTCGTACTGGCGGGGAAGAGGCTTCAATCTGCCATGCGAGTGGCCATGCAGATTGATCGACTTCTTGCCCATCTGGTTCCAGGTTCGAAAAGCGTAATGGCACAGGATAAGATGACGTTCCTCGTGGCGGAGTTCCGCGTAATGCTGCACGCTTTCCCAGCCCGGCGAATTCGTGGTCGTCGCCGGGTCATTGTTGCCGATGATCAGGTGCTTTCGACCGTTCAACCTGGCAAGCAGCTCGGTACAATCGCCCGCTCTTGCCGACATGAAGTCTCCCAGGTGCCAAACCTCGTCGTCAGGCCCGACCGTTTCGTTCCAAGTGCGGATCAGGGCGTCATCGTGTTCGACCACGTCGGAGAATGGACGTCTGTCGAGGCGAAGGACACGCGGGTCGCCGAAATGAGTATCGCCGGTAAAATGGATCATGTGCAATAACTGGCGTCTGGCGTTCGAACGTCGATGCGAGGGTGCTTCATGAACAATACGGGCGCCCTACACGACTTCGAGCGGAAGCAATGGTGGGACGGGAAACTCGATGGCAATAGCGTCGCCGGGAACGACGACTCCGCCCTTGAGCACGATCGTCATGACGCCGGTCTTCCGAATGAGTTCGCCGTTCGGTCCTCTGCCGAGGACGGCTTTGAGAAGTCCCGGCTGGAAGTTGTCGATCTGCGAGCAGGGATTGCGCAGCCCCGTGACCTGAAGCTCGACGTTCGCACCGAGCTTCAGAACCGTTCCGCGCGGGAGCGCCAGAAGGTCGACGCCGCGGGTGGTAATGTTTTCGCCCAGGTCGGCCGGACCAACCTTGAAACCTTGATCGGCAAGCTCGTCCAACAACTCCGCTTGGATCAGATGAACCTGACGCAGGTTCGGCTGACTGGGATCGGCCCGGACCCGGGAGCGGTGCTTGACGGTCACGCCCACGTGCGCGTCGCCCTCAACGCCCAGACCTGCGAGGATGTGGATCTCATTCATCTGCCTCTTCGAAAACCGATGTTTATCATCTGTCGCGACTGCGATCACCTGTCCGCGGTCCATGCAATCCTCCTCAAATTTCACCGAGACGTTTCCATACCTTCATGTGCATCGCCGGGGAAGCCATGGCAGAATTCCTCCTGAAAATCCGGGGTCACGCTGCGGACCAAAGCCGATTCCTCAGCTACGAGTCATCTTCACCAGGAACCCGCACATCGATACGTTGAAGGTCAGGGCGAGGAATTTCCAGGAACCTGAATGTGAAACAGGCTTGTGCTCCTGGGAGCCAGGACAGCGAATATGGGGTGGGTTCACCGAAGAAGGCCGTCGACGTTGAATTCTTCCCAGCCGCGCAGCTTCGTCGCGGCATCGTCCGGATGTCGTTCGATCGTCTTAGAAGACTTGCCAGCATTCTTCAGAGATCGCGTCAGCTTCGCCTTGTATGCTGCCCTGCGTCGGTTCTCCGCGGTCGCCGCCAAATCCTCCTCCCGCCATTCATCGATGACGCCCCGATTGAGAAGGTCTTCCACGACGCGCGGGTCGAACACGTGGAAGGTGATCTTTCGTGCTCGACCGCGCAGTTTCACGGTGCGCGTGCCAGCGCTCGGCAGACGGCCGTCCTTGAGCCAGCGATGACGCTCGCTCGTCTTGATCGACAGGATATCCTGGATCTCGCGCGGGATTACAGGCATGCTTTCGATGTCTTCCAGCGCAGCGGCGACAACCGAGGCCGCGCCATGGAATTCTGCCTTGGCACTTGCAGGCATCGCCAGCGTGAGTTCTCCTTGCTCAATATCCAGCGACTTTTTCGAAGCGATCGGCAACCGCGCCCGCAGCTCGAGGAGAATTCCTTTGACGCGGACCGAAGATCCCAGGGTCGCTGATGGCGGCAGCACCCACGTCCTGACCAGCTCGACATCGTTCTTTTCGTGTTTCGGCATGAACCCTAGATGGGATCAGCAGTGTTCCACGTCAACGAGTAGTATCACCAGGATAAGCTAACATCGGGATCGTCGTCGAAGACATTGGGGGTGGCGATAGACTTCTTTCGCGAGCTCGGCCTCGAACTCGAAGGCCGCGCGACGATCGAGGGCGAATGGGCTGGTCGCGTCACTGGTCTGGGCGACCACCCACGATCGGTCGGTCGTAGGTGCGCTGGTAGGCATGCCATACCGCCTGCAGCGGTAGGTCGGTGGAGTCAGAGCGTGTCGATCAGCCCTCCGTCCACACGCATCGAAGCGCCCGTCGTTGCGGACGCCAAAGGGGAGGCCAGGTAGGTGACGAGGTTGGCGACTTCCTCCACGCTTGCAGCTCGTTGGATGATCGAACTGCCGCGGTGCTTCTTGACAAAGTCCGCCGCGACCTCCTCGATCGGTTTCCCGGTCTTCGCCCGCTCATCGGCGAGCATCGCCTCGACGCCTTCGGAAAGTGTGGGGCCGGGGAGGACGGAGTTCACCGTGACGCCCGTGCCAGCCATGCGCTTGGCAAGGCCGCGGGCAACGGCGATGTCTGCCGTCTTGCTGACGCCGTAGTGGATCATCTCGACCGGAATGTTGAAGCCGGATTCCGACGCGATGAAGATGACGCGGCCCCAGTCGATCTTCTGCATGCCGGGTAGATATGCACGTGAAAGCCTGACGGCGGACATGACGTTCACCTGCCAGTGACGGTCCCATACCTCGTCGTCCGCGTCGAAGAAATCGAGCGGCTGAAAGATGCCCGCATTGTTGATGAGGATGTCCACATGAGGAACTTTGGCGAAGAGTGCGTCGCATCCTTTAGCGGTTGCGAGATCGGCTGCGACAGCGGTCACGCTTCCCCTGGCACCTTCGCCTTTCAGGCGTTCGGCGGCATTTGCGGTCTTTTCTTCGGATCGTCCGTTGACCACCACGTCTGCGCCCGCCCTCGCGAGCTGGCGGACGATCGCGTATCCAATGCCTTCGGTCGATCCCGTGACTAGCGCGGTCTTGCCTGTGAGGTCGATCTGCATCTTCTGCTCCTGTGAGGTTGGATCACAGAACGTATGAACTGGCGAGCGGTCTCGCAACCGTCCAGGATGCGGATAATCCTTTCGGGTAGGGGAAGGAGCCGATCGAAACCAATCAGGTTTGTTACCGGGCGACCCGGTCGGCCGCTTCCTCGTCTTCGTCGACCGGTCTCCCAAGCCTGAAGGGATTGTCCCCGTTTATCGAGATCGAACGCGAAGATGGACAGTGAGGTAAACGAGCCTAGCATCGGCTCTCGCTCCTATTTGCCGTGAGGCTTCGCGAAGTATTCGTCGATTTCCGTCTTCACCTTTGCTCGCGTAAGATACTGAAGCTTCTGACGAAGCTTTTCGACGTCTTCGTCGGTAGCCGGGCCCGGACTGCGCGATCGTGGAACCTTTCGCGCGATCGTTCTGTGCTCGATTTGACCGCGAGGCTGTTTGCGCTCGTCTTTAATTCTCTACCTTTATTCAAATAAACTGAAAAAACAACTTTGGATACACTTCCGTCTGAGCGTTATATAGTGGGAACTTTTGAATGCCTTTGGTGGTTATTTATGCGGTCGCTCGACGATTGTTGCTTACCCCAAGCAGCCAACACTCCTGTGCGCTGGGCGGCCACTTCGCCCGAGCGTTTACTTGTTTGACTGAAAGCTCTCGAATGACTAGCGGACGTAATAATCGTGGGCAGGGAGACGTTCCCCCAGAGGCAGGCTTCGCAAATCGCCTGCTAGTCCGTATTACCCGCCTGCCTAAACCGTTTCGCCGGGCGATTGGATGGACTGTTTACCTGGCGCTCGTACTGGTAATGTTCGCGGTGACCTTGTTGCCGGTTTGGTGGTCGCAATAAGTTCCCGACAGGCCATCGGCCGTTGTGCAGGCGAGATGGCGGTCCGTCTGATTCGCGGAGCTTCTTGCCGGGCGACTTGAATTAAACACAATCCGACGCTATTTAACGGTCATCGGCGTTGCTGGTGAGTGCTCCACGCGAGTGTTCGCGACTGCCGAAGTCGCTTATCTGCTTTTGACCACGGATGTACTGGCACTGGTGTGAAGAGCGATGTTGGAAAGGTCGGTGCGATTTCGCCCCGGCCTTTTTTATTTGCCCGTTGGGCGGGCAGGCGGGCGTTCCATCAAACGACATCGGTATCGTTGCCAACAACGCTGGCCGCGTCACCAGGGTTCAAATTGGGTCGACCCGGTCGAAAGTCGACGTTCCTACAGCAAGCGGGGATGGATTCGGTTGGACGATACGCTCGATCAATATTCCCTGAGCAGATCACGCAAGAGCGCGACGGGTACCGCTATCGGCGCTCTCTCGATGGGTACAGGGACGTTGGACGTGTCTGGCGTTCGGAGCGATGGTGAGGTCGAAATCGCTTGGAGGGAGCAGGGCGGCCCCGTCGTCGAAGCTCCCGCAAGTTCCGTTGGGTTATGGCACCAAATTTGTCCATCGGGCAGTTTGGCGGTGTGAACGCCCGACAAAAAGGGTGCCCCGTCGAGAGCCTTCGTTCGCTTGCCCGATAAACGGTCTCACTCGGCGGCCTGCCGGACAGGGTATTCTTCTGGGAGCTCCGCCGGAGCGATGATCTCGAAGTCCGCGGGCATGGCGTGCTGATCGGTTCCCAGGAGCGCCAGCGTCCAATAGTCAGGATCCTCCCCGAAGACCGTAGAAACCCGAACGATCGTTGGTTGTCCGTCGAAATACTTCGAGGACTTCGCCCAGTAAAATGCATGCGGAACCAAACTCACTGCAACCATGACGCCTACTCCCGTGACCTGTGGACGATAGCAGAAACCCCAGAAATGAGAATGCCTCAGCTCGTCCAGGTCGTCATCTGGTGGATAATGATCACCCGTCGACCGATCCGGCTTCCAATTCACGTCTTCGCACGACGATTTTCCGGCGCGGAGACGCGGCACGGCTCCGAAGCCGCTGTTCGTCGTCGGGCAATACCTTCAAATGGGCGGCTCGAGCTGCAGACACGAAAACTTGTCTCGCCCTCGTGGGCTGCAATTCGCCTTGAAGCGACCGCAGACATGAGGCAAGCGCGTGCTGCCATGTCGGACCATTTAGATGCCTGGGCCATCTCTCCGACATCAAGATGCCCATCAGGCCCGATATCGTGGATGCCGTTGCGAAGTGTTCTCGATCCGGCAAAGACACGGCAATTTCCATGATTGGTATCGTGCTCACGTCGTGCATGATGTCACCGGGCCTTGCTCGATTTCAGCTCTGCGGCCACGGACTTTTTCAACGCGTCCATGATGTTCACGACATTCGAGCCCTGAGTGGCGTCCGGCTTGCCCTTCGCGGCCTTCTTGGCGGGCTTGAGAGCCCTCTTCTTCTCCGCAATGATCTTC
Source organism: Rhizobium sp. PRIMUS64 (assembly GCF_023006465.1). Classification (NCBI taxonomy): domain Bacteria; kingdom Pseudomonadati; phylum Pseudomonadota; class Alphaproteobacteria; order Hyphomicrobiales; family Rhizobiaceae; genus Rhizobium; species Rhizobium sp. PRIMUS64. Next base: position 88,022 of record NZ_JALBGX010000009.1, read on the forward strand.
AGCAGGCTTTCTTGGATCGGGTCGCTGACCATGTCCGAGGACCACCGGGAGGTCTTCTGCTTGATTAACTGCTGGACCAGCGGAATCAGTTCGGGGTCAGCCTCTTCATCGATTCCTTCGAAGTAGGATTCCTCGGGACGCACTTCGTCGCCGAACCGCAGCGTCCAGAGAACGATGCCTTCGCCGCGAGGTTCGAGAACGACCGCACGCTCCCGACGACCGATTACGAGCTTCGAGACGCCGACGACTTTGTCCGATGCCATCGCATCTCGAATGACGGCAAACGCTTCATGTCCGACCGGGTCGTCGGGCATAAGGTAATGGGGCTTCTCGAGATAGACCCATTCGATGCTCTCGGCCGGCACGAACTTGTCGATGTCGATGGTCTTCACCGTATCAAGAGCCACGGAGTCGAGGTCGTCGTCCGTCAGAATGACGTAGTCGTTCTCGCCGCGGGCGTAGCCCTTGGCTTCGTTTTCGTCCTTCACCGGCTTGCCCGTCACCGAGTCGACGTACTGTGAGACGACACGATTTCCTGTTTCCCTGTTGAGCGTGTGGAAGCGAACCTTTTCGCTGTCGCTTGTCGCCGGACTCATTGCCACGGGACATGTAACCAACGACAGCTTGAGATAGCCTTTCCAGTAGGGGCGCGGCATGGCTGGTCTCCTCAGCTCGCTTTACGCTGCGCGGCCGGCGCCGCCGCGGATTTGCCCGAGGCGCGACGGGCCTTGTCGCGGCTGGAACCGGCGTTGGCATTGGCGGCCGTCCGCTTCGGCTTGCTCTCCGCGGCCTTCACCATCCTGGCACTCTCTCGAAGCGCGGCAAGAAGGTCGTTCGGTTTCGAGACCTTGACTTCCTTGCGCTTCGGAAGCGCCTTACCTTCGATCTTCGCCTTCACCAGTTCCGCCACGGCGGCTTCATAGCGGTCATCGAAGGTCGCAGGATCGAACTCGCCCTTCTTCGTCGAGATGATGTGCTTTGCGAGATCAAGCATCTCGCCCACGATTTTCATCTTCGGCATTTCTTCGAAAGCCTTCGCAGACGAGCGGACCTCGTAGTCGTAGTTCAGCGTCGTTGCGATCAGACCCTTGCCGTGCGGTCTGATCAGGACCGTGCGCATCCGTCGGAAGAGGACCGTGCGGGCGATGGCCACGACCTTCGACTTCTTCATTCCGTCCCGCAACGCGGCGAAGGCGTCGCCGCCCATCTTGTCGGGCGTCAGATAGTAGGGCTTGTCGAAGTAGACGTCGTCGACATCGGCGCAAGGAATGAATGCCTCGATCTCGAGCGTCTTGTTGCTCTCGGGGATCGCTGCGGCCACTTCTTCGGGGTCGATGATGATGTACCGGCCGTTCTCGATCTCGAAGCCCTTCGTCTGAGCTTCTTTCGGAACAGGATCTTCGGTCTCGCTGTCGATGAAGACGCGATTGACCCGATTGCCAGTCAACCTGTTGATCGTGTGGAACGTGATGCGTTCCGAGGTGCTAGCGGCGGTGTAGAGCGCGACGCCGCACGACACCTCGCTAAATTTGAGGAAGCCCTTCCACTGGGCACGATGACCACCCGCCATGACCCTTCACTCCCGAATCACTGAGTCGCGACTCAAGACTCGACGAGCTGATTCGTTCCGACTGAAACGAATCATTTTTCAATGGCTTACGCCTGTTGCTTAGGAAACTGATTCCGATCGCGGATCACCATTTCGATAAAGCCTGGTCGGCAGTGTTAGCCGTTGCCGGAACTTCCTGATTCATCAGTCGTTTAGGAAGAAAACTCAACAGGAGGTACTTCCCAACGGCAAACACCAGCCGAGGCCGCGCGCAAGATCGAGCCCGTGTCGCGGGAGGACAGGATCACGAGGTCCAGTATGAGGCGGAAAAGGAACGGGTCTCGAAGTTGAAGGTCAAGGAGACTGTCAAAAAAGTCGGCAACAGCCGCAAGAAGGTCGAAGCTAACCTGGAGAAGTAGAGGCGGTTCACATTCCAAGAGGAACTCGTCGCTGACGAAAGGCGGAACGGGAATTCCCCACATCGATAATATGTCCGCGACCGATCGAGCTAGAGGAGTCGTCCCGCACGCTTGAACATCCGTCCAAACTTGAGCAGTAGGCGCTCAAGGTCCGGTTCGTCTACGCGGCGGGCGGCCTCCATTGGCGTCAGCCACACGGAGTCTCGCTCGGCCATCTCTGGAAAGCGCTTTCGGTTACGGCGGACCTCCAGTAGGAAGACGGCAACGACTGGTCGCGCTCCACTTCCGTCCTGCATAAGTTTGTCATAGAAGAATTCGCCGAAGGGCTTCTTCTTCGCCCTTCCGATCACGCCAGCTTCCTCCCAGGCTTCACGTTCCGCCACCTTGCGCGGCTTGAGACCTGATATCGGCCAGCCCTTCGGGATCATCCAACGTCTCGTCTCCCGCGTCGTGATGAGAAGCACCTTTGGCCCCTTGGGTGTGTTTCGGAAACACAATGCACCATATTGCTGGATCGGCTTCGGATAGACGTCAATGTCATTCATCGTGTCTGCTCATGTTCATCGACGTTCTCGACCGTGCCGGCTGAGGTTCCTTCGCTTGAGGTTCATGGCGTCCTCATGTCAGCGCCAGAAGCGCTTCGTGTCGATGACCTCATCTACTGAGGACTGCGCCATGCGGATCAACGCATTCTTGTCATCGTGAGAAACGACAGAATCTCGAGCAGGGTGGTTGGCCAGTCCATGCTGGGCGAGCACGTTCGGTCCGGTTGCCAGATCGTTCAGTGCTCCAAGATAGTCCTGCAGCTCCTCCATCGCTGCGATGAATTTCCGGTGCCGGCGCGTGCCGCGCTTGTCGTCGAACAGCGATCCGAAGAACTCGGCCGCGTAGCGAAGCTTTTTAGCGTCCTTGCGAACCTGGTGACGATGCTCGTCGTCGGTCTCAGCCAACGCACCGCCATGCTTTTTCAGCTTCTTACGCATCTTCTCGATGGCCCTCGCGGCAAACTCCGAGGCCGATGTGTCCTCGGAAGTTGCGCTGCCGCCAGTCCGATCGAGGTCACATTGAAGCCACTCGTTGAAATCGATAATGAGCGCGCGCGCTCGCGCCGACCCCAGAGCCTCGACAGCGTCGTCGTATGCGTTGTTGCGGGCATCCTTGAGCTTGGCCCGAAGGTCGGAGTCCTTCGCTTTCATAAGCAGGACGTCGAGATTACGTGCTTCGCCGAGGACGCCAGCGAGCCAGCGAAGCTCCTCTTGGATCCTTTTCGGCTCGTCGCCCATCAGGAGCGGCCTGAACAGAGAGAACGCAGAGCGGAGACGCCGCAGAGCTACCCGCGCCTGATGAAGGGCTTCCGAAGTTCGTCGCTGGAGAAGGATTTCTTCGTTGAGACGGAACTGCCGAAAGCAGGACGCGGCGATCTCTCGAAAGGCGCTAGACGCCTTGATGTTTCGTTCGAGATCGAGGCGCTCTGCCTTGAACATGAATTGCTGCCTGTCCAGAAGCGCGAGGCCCCGTTCTGACTTGGACTGAATGCCGAATCGGAACGGCGCGATCGCGTCGATCTTGCGAATGAAGATGAATAGGTCCTTCGGATCGCCGTCCTTCAGTTCAACCTCGATTTCCTGAACAGGCGAGCGCCTGTTGCCAGACACTACGTCTCCCCGATCAACGACCACCTCCAGCCGAGAGCCGTTCAACTCGATGTTCCAGACGCGACGCTCAATGAACACGGTGAAAGCGGCTTCCACCTCAAGTTCCGGTCCGAACTCGCTTATGAGAGGGCTCGTATGGTCGAGGACGGGTTCATTGCCTTCAATGGGCGTCTCCCATTCTGAACGAACAAACAGTGATTTCGCCGGCCCGGATGCCTTCACAGTCTGGACGTGGGACGCGCCGGTAGAGCGGACACGCAGAGAGAATCCCTTCTCCGACAGCCGACGATCGTCCGTCTCGAAGTAGGTCGAAGACTGCTGCAGCGCCTCGTGGGGCTCTCCGAGAAGATCGGAACCCAAAAGGCTCTCAAGGGCTTCGCTAGAGAGGTCGAGCTTGATTTCGATTTCTGATGGCAAGGCAGGCTCCATTCTGATTGGATGCTCATCAACGCTGGAGGTCCTGTCATAGTTCGGTCGCGTCACGACGTGATGAAGCAAACTGGACTCTTCAACGTTGCCCAGCTAGTTTGCGCGCGCTTCGAAACCGGAGGCGGACGATGCTCAACGAAAGCGCTCAGCCAGAACTTACGAAAACGGTGTCTGGTCGCGATGTCGCGCAGGCTGGTGCTCTCTGCTACCGTCGGAACGAAAACGGTGGAGTTGAAATCCTTTTTGTAGGCAGTCGACGGAACGGTCGATGGGGCATTCCGAAGGGGCACGTCGAAGGTGGTGAGGTCAGCAGCGCCGCGGCGCTGAGAGAGGCGTTCGAGGAGGCCGGGGTCTCAGGCGTCGTCGACAAGACCGTGTTCGGTACGTTTTCTTATCGGAAGGACACGAGTCCCAACCAATACCACGTGGCCGTCCATCTTCTTAAGGTCTCGAGGATCGCGGACAAGTTTCCGGAGAAGGGTGTCCGAAAGACACGGTGGTTCCCCTTGGAGACCGCGTTGCGGGAAGCGGCGCAGCCGGGCTTGCGGCTGCTACTCTCAAGCATCAGGTCCACCAACCTCTGACTACCGAGCGTCGATGATCCGAACGACACCGTCAAGCCGCCAGATCGGGAGAGATGCGACACAGGACTTCGTGATGGTCAACGGTCCCGTCGTCCGCTGGGCGCCTTGCGCCCGGACGGGACGCTACTCGCCCTCTTCACCTGTCTTCGGGAAGAGATGAGTGACATTGGAACCAGGGGTCGGAACCCTCGCTGCCGTCTTCTTGATGCCGTTGCTGCGTTCGCCAGCAGCTTGTACGACCGAGGCAAATCCATCGCGTTGCCTGTAGTAGTCAGGTTTTTCCGGAAGACTGAGATCAAAATCGGCAAGCAGTCGCTCGATGAGGTCCATCGCCTTCGCCGCGATCACCGCATAGCCCTCCTGGCGCCGCTCGAAAAAACTGTCGAAGCCTGGGCCGGAGAGATCAAGGTTATCCAACGCGTTCCCAAGGTTCGTCACCCGGTTCGATAACCATAAAGCCTCGTGGAAGAGCTCGTCGCCGAGGAGGCTCAAGTCTTCAGCCCGTGGGAGGACAAGAACCGGATCCGCTGTGTGGAAGACGAACTCGCCTTCGTTGACTGGGTTGAATTCAGGCGTATCGTGAACGGCAGCGTATGCGGCGCCGACAAAATCGTCTAATGCCAGAGCTGTCAGCATCGCCGCGCTGCGCGCTTTGGCTTTTGGGTTCAGACCGCGTTCGGCAGCCGTCCACCGCAGCACGCTCGGTATGATCGTGCCGGCGGCGAAACAGCCAGCCCCAATCATCGCTCCGACTAGCATGATGCCTTGAGTTGTTTCGAAGAACTGCGTCAACACCTACCTCGTAGAGTTCGAGAAGCGATTTGCATCGGTCGCACGCAGGACGGAATCAGTACCGGCTGTTGCAGTGTGCCTCGCTTGAAAGCGATTAGGAATGCTCTCCCGAAAGATGAGATCTCGAGAGAGTATATTCAAGGTTTAGTCCGTATGCCCCCTTTGCGAGGGAACCACACCGATAGTCGGGACAGGTGGTTCCTGTTGCCGCATTTTGTTTTCTTGCTCGTCACCGGGGCTAAGTGCGTCGCGCACTTCATCGTCTTCCCAACCCGCCTCGATGGCGGAAGCCACAAGCGTCTCGATTTTCTCGGTTTCGGACGCATGCGAAGTCTCATCCAGGCGGCGTCTGGCGGTCTCCAGGCACTGACGGAGGTTCGAAGCGCGACTGGGGTCGTTACGGTCGTAGCTTGGTGATGCGATATAGGTCATGGGAAGCTCCCTGCTGATCGAGAGGAACACCTGAACAGAACTCCGGTTCCACACTACGCACCTGCGGTAAGCGCCGTCGTTTGCCGCCGGCGCTTACGTCACGCATTGGCGCTGATCCGCCTGCATCCCCTTCGCCTTAGGCGTTCATCAAGCGTCATCCTGGCGAATGGCCGGTGGCTGTGCTGCAGATGGACCATATGCTCTGACCACGGCAGTCTGGCTGTCTCGGAACATTCGATCTCGCAAGTCTGTTCGTACTGTTGAATGGAGGAACTGGCCATGTCCAAAAAGAATAATGACAAAGGGGGCAATCCTAAAGACCAGCCGGTCAATCACCCTGACCGTAAAGAACTGCCACCGGAGCCTGACGATCACCAACACCCGGCTCGAGATACAAGGGAGGCACCGGTGCCCAACCCAAACGGCGAGCCTGTCGACAAACCTTAGCAACTGCCAGACCGTCGTGAACCGACTTTTGGATCGGGTTCGCTGTTGCCTGGAACAAGGAAGATCCAAACGTCTCGCGATGGCATCATCGATGTCTTTGATTTCTCGAGCGCCGGCCATCCTAGCGTCGCAATCAAACTATTCCTCGGCGTCGGAACAGTTCTTATATTGCAGCTTCTGAAGTGGCGCATCCAGCCTCAGGATGAGCCCGGTCGGGGCGTAATCAAGAGAGACCTCCCCGAAAGCGGACAGGCTGGAGCTGACGAGCCGAGTGCCGAACCCCTTCTTGGTTGGAGTTTCCACCGCCGGACCTCCAACCTCCTGCCAAGTGAAGTTCAGGCTCGGGGCGCCCGCCTTGTCGCGTACCGACCACTCGATTTCAACAGTCCCTGTATCCTCCGAAAGCGCACCATACTTATTGGCGTTGGTGACGAGTTCGTGCAGCACGAGGGAGAAACAAAGGGCCGCCTGTGGACTCAACTCAACGTCGGGACCGCTTGCTTTGAAACGTCCTGACGTCTCAAGTCCGAGATTAATCGCGGTAGCCTCGACAATCGTTCCCATGGTCGCGCCCAACCAATTTTGCTGCAGCAAAATATCGTGTGCTTTCGAGTAAGCATTGATCCGCGCCGAAATCGATTGTTCCGCTTCCTCCAGAGAGCTGGCGTTTCGAAAGGATTGACTGGTGATAGCCTGAACGACGGCCAGCGTGTTTTTCATGCGGTGTGAGAGTTCGTGCATCAGGACGCGCTGTCGCTCCTCGTTTTCTCTCTGCTCGGTGCGATCTCTCAGAATCTTCACAAAGCCCTCGACTTCGCCATCATCCGACGTCAGCGCCATCATCTGACCCGACGCCCAGAACAACGATCCGTCCTTGCGAACGTGCCAGCGTTCATCGTTGCCATGGCCTTCCGCTAAAGCGGCGGTCATCTCCCGTTGGAGAATCCCCGCCTGCAGGTCTTCCTGCGTGAAAATGACGGCTGCGGGCTTGCCGATAATCTCAGCCTCGTCCCATCCGAGGATCCGTCGCGCACCCTCATTCCACGTAGTCACCAGGCCATCGAGATCCATGGAGATGATCGCATACTCGATCGCGCTCTGCAGAATGGCTTCGAGAAAGCGCTCTCGGGAGCGGCTGGAACTGGAAAAGGGTTTCATGATCATATTGTGCGCGCGAACCTTTCAGGGCCTGCAAGGCTGAAAGGCCTCATCCTGATTTTATACCGGACGCCGTCGCGTTGGCAAAGGCCGCAGCCGTGACACGTTGTCCGGTAAGTCCCGGAGGAGCGATCGCTAAAGCCACACAACCTTCTCGGAAACAAAGATACGCGAGCCACGTTATCAAGCGACGTCTTAGTGAGCGTGGAAGCATGACAGGCCATTCGAGAGAACAACTCCACGGGGATTTGCCTTCCGCATCTTCAAAAGCAGCTTCCGCCGATCGGAAGGAGTTGGCAGCGATCGCATTTGAACGCACCCGGATGCCGATGGTCGTCACCGATGGGCGAAAGCCGGATCTTCCGATCGTGCTCGCAAACAAGGCATTCCTCGAACTGACAGGTTATGCGGCGCCTGAAGTGCTGGGGCGCAACTGTCGTTTCCTGCAGGGTCCCGCGACGTCTCCGATTGCCGTCGCCGAAATTCGTGCGGCTATCGCCGGCGAGCGTGAGGTCAGCGTCGAGATCCTCAATTATAAGAAGAGCGGTGAGCAGTTCTGGAACCGCTTGCATCTAAGTCCCGTCCATGGGGATGACGGAAGGATCCTCTATTTCTTTGGCTCTCAAATCGACATGACGGAGTACCGGCGGATCGAGGCACTGGAGGCCTCCGAGCATCGCCTGCTGATGGAAGTCGACCACCGATCCAACAACGTCCTGGCGATCGTCGACAGCATCGTCCGCCTGAGCAACGCCGATGACCCGGCCCTTTATGCCGCCGCTATTCAGCATCGGGTGCAGGCGCTCGCCCGTGCCCATACCTTGCTTGCTGAACGAAGATGGACAAGCATTTCTGTTGAGGAGCTTATTCGTCAACAGGTGACGCCGTTCGCGGCCACCCGCGCTTTTTTTACCGGGCCGGATATCAGAATGGATGGGCCGGTCGTCCAGCCCCTTGCGCTCGTGTTCCATGAACTCGCTGTCAACGCAGCCCAGCACGGTGCGCTCGCCGCTGCGCGAGGCAGACTTTCAATCAGTTGGAAGCCCAAACCGTCCGGAGCAGGCTTTAACATCCGGTGGCAGGAGGTGGGCTCGCGCCCTCTGCCTACATTCGCCAAACGAGGTTTTGGCACGGTGATTGTCGGCGCAATGGTCGAAAGGCAGCTTAAAGGGCGAATTGAGAAAACCTGGTCGGAGGATGGGCTGCTGATAGACATCGAGATCCCATCGGCAGGCTCGACCTATGACGGCACCTTAGCACCGGAACACTGATGTCAAGAACCTGCCATCGAGATCGAACGCTTAGCGTCCGCCAACGATGGGCTCCGAACGATGCGGTACCGTGCCTCGACAAGATTATAGAGTCCGAAAGCCGCCAATCCAACGGCGACGGCGACATACAGAAACGATCCTAGCGGAAGCTGCCGCAGCCATTCCAGGGCGTCGCCCATGCTACCGGCTTGCTCAGGATCCACCCTGAAACCTGCATAGGCGAAAAGTACTCCGGTAGCCGCAAACACCACGCCGCGGGCGACAAGGCCATAGACGCATACCAACGTCACGATACCCTTGTGATCAGGTATCTGAAGGTGGCGCTCGAACCTCCTGGTGATGCCCTTCACGGCCGTCACGACGCCGCCGATGATGAAGCCGGCGCCGACCGCGATCGCAAAGTAGGATCCAAAGGGCTGCGACATGATCCATCCTGCCAGATCCTTCTCACCAGAAGCTTCGCTACCTCCTCCCAGGAAAAGTGCGTTCCCGAGCGCATACGCGGCAAGTCCGAGATAGGTGATGGCGCTACCAAAGAGCGCGGATCGGATCGCCAATGCCTTTCCGTTCCTACCATGGCCGTCGCTGTCTGCCAGGGACTGCGCTAACCTCCAGGCAACAAATCCTAGAAGGCCGAGCCCGATCAATCCGACCCATACGCGACCGAGCGGCTGCCCAAGGAGTGCTGAAAGCGCGGATTTCGTTTCGGGCCGGCCACCGGCCACGCCGGAGAAGAGAGCAAGCCCGGCCACAAGGAGAAAGACAACGCCGCGCGCTGCATAGCCGCCTTTGGCGAGCACATCAAATCGATTTCCCTTGGTCATCAGCGGTCCCGTCGGTTTCGGCGCGCCATATTCAACGCGCCAACTCGCTGAAAGTTTGCTGTAGACCGGCAACGATGCACCCACAGAACGGCGGGGCCATATCCTGGTGACGGAACGCCACAGGTGGGCTGGTTGTTGTCGGCGACCATTTGAATGCGAGAATACCGAAGCCGTGCCATCATGTGGCAACCTCGCTGCCAATACAGCGAGATTGGCAGCAGGGCCTGACAATCGCATGCCACTGCTGCCAAACAACGCGCATCACCCCAAACACATCTCTCTTTTAGCTATTGATCGTGATGCGCTTAGCAGTCGATTGTTCCGACCCCGAGCGGGGCAGAGTGACAGTCAAAACGCCATTCCTGAAGGAGGCCGAGATTTTGTCTTCCTCTACCTCGCTGTTTAAGGAAAGACGGCGTTCGAAGCGGCCATAGAACCGCTCGGAGAACTGCCGGTCTTTGTCGTCGCTTTCGGCAAGCTTTTCACCCCGGATGGTCAAGACGCCGTTGTCGAGCAAGACTTCAACGTCTTTCTCGTCCATGCCAGGAATATCAGCGGTGACGCGGATTTCCTTCTCGGTTTCCGAGACTTCGACCTTCGGCCAGGAGCTTTCAAACATGAAGCCAGAACCGCTGGCCGGGAACCGATGCTCGAAGCCACGGAAGACATCGTCAAACAGCCTGTTCATCTCGCGATGAAGCGCCAAGAACGGATTATGATCTCTGCCTGCATAGTCGGTCGGAACCGTACTCTTGCCGCGGCCCCGCGAAATTAGATCACGAACACTCATCTGTACCTCCATGTCTGGCCGCGCCGGCAAGTCCGGCGCCGGCCGTCATCTAGTTCGATTATGCAACCTGCTTTCCGCCTTCGATCTGAAGCGGTGCAGTCTGCTTTTCAACCTGCTGGGCTTCGTTGGCGCCGATGGGAATGCGCCGCGGCTTCATCTCTTCGGGGATCTCCAGTTTCAACTCGACCGACAGAAGACCGTTTTTCAGGCTTGCCCCAGACACCTTGACATGGTCGGCGAGCTCGAAGCGCCGCTCGAACGACCGGCCCGCGATGCCGTGATGCAGATATTGCGCGTCCTCCTTATCGGCTTTCTCACCAGCAATAATGAGCACGTTTCGCTCATGCGTGATCGAAAGGTCCTCCTCGCCGAAACCTGCGACAGCAATGACGATGCGGTAGTCGTCATCGCCCGCCTTGACAATATTGTAAGGCGGCCAAGTGTCGACAGCTTGAACCCGCTGCGCATTGTTGAGGAGGTTGAAAACGCGGTCAAAGCCGATGCTGGACCGGTAAAGGGGGGCGAAGTCGAATTCGTTTCTCATAGCCATATCCTCCGTAAAGCAACATGGAATGAAGACGCATTGGAAACTTGCGTCTCCACCAATTCAGCCCCGTTAGTGGCGGCTGACGAAACTGATTTGGTTGCGGAGTTTTCAGGGTTCAAGAGCACCCCAGACAAAAATTGGCACTCTGGACACTAGAGTGCTAAAATTGGGTGTACCATTGATGAGCTGCCGTTTTCTGAACGGCATTTTCTAAGGCCGATTGTTGAAAAGGCGCTCTCATAGTCACGCCAACAGGCGCGCCGTTCTTGACCGTGTGACGGCCTTAGACGTTTGGCGCGAGGCGCAATGGTGAACGGCTCGTTGATCACCAAGGGGATTTGTCTGACGGGCCTTGAACGATCGGCTGCCCCCCACAATATCATTTTCATCAGGACCATTGGTGGCATGAAAGGAGGAAAAGATGCCGCTGAACGATGTTCTATGGACCCAGCCGGTGAGAATCCGGCTGCAGTGCGGTTTGGAGCGCACCTTCGCAGGCGCATACGACGCCTTGGATTTTCTCGAGAACGAATGGCCGCTGCGTCATGGTGAGCGCCATCAACGCGCAGTGAAAACGTGTCGTGGCCTCCTCAACGGCAGCATTCCCAGCATCGTCGCGCGCGAGGCCTTCGTGGCGGCTTGCCTCGAAGCGGGCATGCCATCCGTTCTGGCCCCGTGGAAGAGAAAGCCGACCACGCATCCGGCTCGACCAGCGCGTCTCGTTGCCAATTAACGGAGAATCGATGACCTCGCCTCCGATGAGGCGAGGTCTAGTATAAGCGCCGCTTTTCCCGTTATTTGGCTGGACGAACGCCGTGATGGAACTTCCGAGTGCCAGCCGGCATTTCGCTGTCGGGACTGCTTTCGGGAACGACCATGGCCAGTGATAAACTGTCGACTTATCGATCGAAGCGCGACTTTCAAAAAACGGCCGAACCGAGCGGCGAAAAGCGCCTCGCGCGCAGCAACCGTCGTCGTTTCGTCATCCAGAAGCACGACGCGACCCGACTGCATTACGATTTGCGCCTCGAACTCGACGGCGTCTTCAAGTCTTGGGCTGTCACCAAAGGCCCATCCCTCGATCCGCACGACAAGCGGCTGGCCGTCGAAGTGGAAGATCACCCGCTGGACTACGGTGATTTCGAAGGCACCATTCCGAAAGGCCAGTATGGCGGCGGCACTGTCATGCTCTGGGATCGCGGTTATTGGGAGCCGGAAGGAAAGAAGAGCCCGGAGCAGGCGCTGGCGAAAGGCGATTTCAAATTCACGCTGGAAGGCAAACGCCTGCATGGCAGCTTCGTGCTGGTGCGCATGCGCAACGACCGCGACCGTGGCAGCCGGACAAACTGGCTGCTGATCAAGCACCACGACGAATTCTCGGTCGAGGAAAACGGCGCGGCCACACTTGAGGAAAATCAGACATCAGTTGCCTCTGGCCGTACCATGGAAATGATTGCCGCCGGCAAGGGACGAAAGCCCAAGCCCTTCATGGTCGAGGGCGGCGACGTTCAAGCCGATGCCGTCTGGGACAGCAATCACGGACTGGCTGCCGAAGAGCGAAAAGAAGACACTGGAGCTGGTCGGAAGTCGAAAACGGCCACAAAGGTTGATCTACCGGATTTCATTGCGCCACAGCTCTGCCAGACCCTGGAGCGTCCGCCCGCCGGCACCGGCTGGATTCACGAGATCAAGTTCGACGGCTACCGTATCCAGATGCGCGTACTGGACGGGGAGGCGACGCTGAAGACCAGGAAAGGGCTCGACTGGACGACCAAATATCCCGAGATCGCCGAGGCGGCATCGACACTGCCCGATGCAATCATCGACGGCGAGATCTGCGCCCTCGACGATAATGGCGTTCCTGATTTCGCGGCCCTGCAGGCGGCCCTTTCGGAAGGCAAGACCGGCGAACTCGTCTATTTCGCATTCGACCTTCTCTATGAGGGTGGCGAGGACGTGCGATCTCTACCGCTCGTCGAGCGCAAGGCGCGGCTTCAAAGCCTTCTGTCCGACGCCGGCAGCGATCTGCGCATCCGTTTCGTCGAGCATTTCGAAACGGGCGGTGATGCAGTTCTCCGGTCTGCCTGCAAGCTCTCACTGGAAGGCATCGTCTCGAAAGAGGCCGATGCACCCTATCAATCCGGCCGCACCGAAAGCTGGGCGAAGTCGAAATGCCGCGCCGGCCACGAGGTGGTGATCGGCGCCTATGCCAAGACCAACGGGAAATTCCGATCCCTGCTGGTCGGCGTCTATCACGGCGACCACCTCGTCTATGTCGGCCGCGTCGGCACGGGATATGGCGTAAAGAAAGTGGAAACGCTGCTTCCGAAGTTGAAAGCGCTCGAGACGGCGAAATCGCCCTTCACCGGTATCGGCGCGCCGAAGAAGGAGGCCGAGGTCACGTGGCTGAAGCCCGAGCTCGTGGCGGAAATCGAATTCGCAGGCTGGACGGCCGACGGTATTGTCCGGCAGGCGGCCTTCAAAGGGCTGCGCACGGACAAGCCGGCCAAGGAGGTCAAGGCCGAACGGCCGGCGAAACCCGCGAAGACAGACGTGCCGCAGCCGGTGGCGGAGAAGAAGGCCATGCCGGTCCGGCGAAAGGGCGCCAAGGCCGAGGTCATGGGCGTGACGATTTCCAACCCGGACAAGCCGCTATGGCCGGATGCCAATGATGGCAAACCCGTCACCAAGGAGGAACTGGCCCGCTACTACGAAATGGTCGGTTCCTGGCTGATCGAGCACATCAAGGGACGGCCATGTTCCATCATCCGGACGCCCGACGGCATCGATGGCGAGCAGTTTTTCCAGCGCCATGCGATGCCCGGCACCTCCAACCTGCTTGAACTGGTGAAGGTCTTCGGCGACAAAAAGCCTTATTTGCAGATCGACCGCGTCGAAGGCCTTGCTGCCGTCGCGCAGATCGGTGGCGTCGAGCTGCATCCCTGGAATTGTGAACCGCATCAGCCTGAGGTGCCGGGCCGACTCGTCTTCGACCTCGATCCAGGTCCGGACGTGCCATTCTCCGCGGTCGTTTCGGCAGCTCGGGAAATGCGGGACCGTCTCGACGAGTTGGGCCTGGTCAGTTTTTGCAAGACCACTGGCGGCAAGGGTCTGCACGTTGTCACTCCGCTTGCGGTCAACAAGCGCAAGCCGCTTTCGTGGGCGCAAGCGAAGGGTTTTGCCCACGATGTGTGCCAGCAGATGGCACGAGACAATCCCGAGCTCTATCTGATCAAGATGACGAAGAGCCTGAGGGATGGCCGCATCTTCCTCGATTATCTGCGCAATGACCGGATGGCGACGGCAGTGGCACCTTTGTCGCCCCGTGCCCGGCCGGGTGCCACCGTCTCGATGCCGTTGACATGGACACAGGTCAAATCGGATCTCGACCCGAAGCGCTTCACCATCCGCACCGTCCCGACCATCCTCTCGAAATCATCGGCCTGGGACGATTATTGCGATGGCCGGCGGCCACTGGAACAAGCGATCAAGCATCTCGGCAAGGGGCGAGTTGCGGTATGATCTCGCCGCACTTCGAAAAGGCCTGACCGGCAAAAATCAGGCGGCGATTGCTGCGAGGATGCTAACATATTGTAGCCCTTGCGCCGGGCAAAGGCAGCATCGGCAGACGCTACTTGGCCTGCACACTCTGGTCCTTCGGCAGCAAAATCGTCATCGCCGCCGCGACGGCGGCCGTAACTGCAACGGCGAGATAGATGCCGCTGAAACTCTGGGTCGATGTCTTGATCACGGCGCCAAAGAAGTTCCCTGTGGTGCCGCCGATGCCTTGGAACACGGTGCAGATGCCTAAGACAGTCACCGCGACGCGGGGCGTGGCGCGATGTGAGACGTAGGCCGGCAGCAGGCCATAGATCGGATAAAAACCCAGCGAAAAGAAGATGCCTGACAGGAGCGAGAGTTCCATGGAGGGATCGAGGACGACGAGGGCGCCGGCGGCGAGGAAGCTTGAGTAACAAGCGAGCATGGCATGACGCGCTCCGAGGCGCGACGATATTGTGCCAATGGCGAAGCCTGCGCTGATCCCCACCGCGCCGATCGTTGCCCAGAGCCATGAGGCAAAGCCGACTGAATAGCCGAGTTCCTCGCGCAGGAACGGCGAGAGATAGGTGAGATAGGGATATGGCATCAGGCCGTTGATGAAGCCGAGCGCGAAGATCAGCGCCACCCATGGCATGATGGAGCGCAGGCTTGCTGAACTGCCGGCAGTAGGCGCGCGCGTTTCGTGACTTGTCCCGCTGTCGAAGAGGCCGGCCCGCCCGAAGAGAATGTGGGTGACAATGGCCAGTGTGATCGTGGCCGCGCCCGTGAGGTGCCAGACCATCTGCCAGTGGCCGCTTCCGGCATATGCGGCCACGAGTGCGCTGTTGATGAGGACGCCAAAGGCCGGGGCGCTGGAGATCAGGCTCATGGCAAAGCCGCGCTGTTCAGCTCCCACCACCCGCGAGGCGAGATTAATCATCGGCACGAAGGTCGATGCGCCCGTTGCGCCGGCGACCATCAGCAGCCCGGCAACAACATAGAGATTGTCGATGATGGGGATGCCCGACAGGCAAAGCCCGCAGAGCGACACGGACGCCACCACCGTCCGCGCTGCACCGATGCGATGGACGAGCCAGGTGCCGAGCACGGCAAATGCCACCGTGGAAAACTGGACTAGGCCGGTGACAGTGCCGACGAACGCATAGTCGAAGGCAAGATCTTTCCGCATGTCGGGGATGATCTGGGGAAACAGGCTGAGGCCAAAGCCGTAACACGTGCCGACGCAGGCGATCATGACGGCGACGAGAACGTTACTCGGGATTCGCACGCTAGTCATGATGATCGGCCTTTGTTGGCAACCGCGTTTCCCCGCTCGACACGATGATCATCTAGCATGGGCAGCCGGTGGACTGTCGGGCCTGCGACGCCTGTTGCCGATATTGCTGCGCTTCGGGTGCCCCGGCATCGAGCGCGCCAATAGTCTTGCGCGCGCCCGGGCATGGTCGTGACCGCGTCTGGTGCAAGGCGGCCATCCAGCCTGGCTTGCAAATCGCAGAGGCTAATGTTCGAGCGGCCATCAAGGCAGTCGAAACATGCTTCGGCAGGCCCTCCCATCTGGCCGCGACGAGACCTCCCGCCTAGCAGAACCCGTTCAACTTGAGAATCTTATGGGCGTCGATTGCCGCCCGGAGTTCATCTTCGGAGTTTCGATCTCCTCGATTAGCATCTGGATGGTGCATCTTCAGCATCTGCTTGTAGCGTCGTCTAATCTCCTCAGACGTCGCGTCCTGCGAAAGGCCGAGCGTTTCGAAGGCTTTTGCTTCCAATACCTTGAGCTTACGTCGCTGAAGATCAGCTTTCGTTGTTTGATGTTGAGCAGCAATCTTGCGAGCGTTAAGGGTTTTCGCCGTACCGGAGCGAACGGTCGAAGGAAGCGGCATCTCGGTCGCCTGATCAACGCGGGTCCCCCACGTCTTACGGCTGCCGTTTGCTGCTTCCCTCTGATAGCGGGCCGTCACTGGATCAGACAGATTGCTCGCGAAATTATATCCCTTATTGTATTCCCTCGCATGTTGCGCGCAGAACACCAGGTACAATCCCTCCGCTTCTCGCCCGACGGGCGCACGATTGGTGCCGCCGCTTTCGCAACCGTCCCACTGGCATTTCGACTGGTAAGGCTCGCGGAGCGGAGCCGATTTTTTGGTCGTTGGCCTCAGGCCGACGAAAATCTTCGAATCAAATGTCATCGCGCGTTATATGGCGGTCTTCATCGAGCCGGCAAGCAAACCATCCACGAGATTTCAGAAAGATGACGATGGAGGCGCGCCGATAGTCGGGACAGGTGGTTCCTGCTCCGGCTCTTTACTCCTTGCCCGTCACCGGCGCTCAGTTGCCTCGCGCACTCCATCCTCGTCCCAACCCCCTCAATGTCTGAAGCGCGATGAGCGTCTCGATTTTCGCCTTTTCCAATAGCTGCGAAGTCTCATTGAGGTGGCGCCTAGCAGCTCGAGACATGACGAGGTTCGGAGCGCGATCCACATCTTCACGGTGGTAGCTGGGCGATGCCCACACAGGTCATTTGGCAGCACCTTGCTAATCAAGAGCTTGAGATCGATGCCTTGGCTGCCCCTTGATCTGGGCTCGCCGATAGAGCCGGTCGGCGTGCTTGGACACTAGGACATGTGCGATGGTCGTCTCCGTTGGCAATCCAGCCTGGATCAATCGTGCAGGAGCCTGAGCCTGAACAATACCATCGATCCAGACACGACAGGCGTATAGGGGCGACGGGTGACGATCACGCGGAACTGCGCCGGGATGACATTCAGCCGCTCGGACGGACATCAAACGTATACATGTCAAGGGAGCACCGAGCACGCCGCGACGGCGTGCTCGCCTATGCTTTTCGCTGAACCAATCGAGCCGCCGAAACCGGCAGCTCGATCCGTCACCCGTTGACCCTCCGAACGCTCGCAACGCTGACGTCGCCGGCAGCCCGTCGCGTAGCAAGCACCTTGACCGAAAAGAGCGCGTAGATGATCAACGGAAGGCAGACGAGATAGGATGTCCTGATGCCCGCATGTTCGGCAATGAAACCGAGCAGCGGCGGCGCCAGGAAGAAGACGACGAAGGTCATCTGGCCAAGGGCAGCGACGTTGAGATGGGCCGCGCGATCTGTGCGCTGGGCCGCCGCCGAGACGGCGAGAGGATAGACCGCGCTGCAGCCTGCGCCCATCAGGGCAAAGCCCGTTAACGCAACATAGGCATGCGGCGCGCCCCAGACGGCGCAGATGCCGATCGCAGAAAGAACAAGCAGCATCGTGGCGACGGCCCGCGCGCCAAACCGATCGACCAATGGATCAACGAACAGGCGCGCCAGCGCCATGCAAAAGGTAAAGAGTGTCAATCCCAGTCCGCCGATGAAGGGCTCGGCTGAAAACACGTCGCGCATATAGATCGCCGACCAGTCGATCCCGGCACCTTCGACGAGAAAGGCCGCGATGCCGATTACGCAGAGCGGCATGAGGCCCCAGGTGGGAAGCGCTACCAGCGGCACCTTGCCTTCGTTCAACGCGATCCGCGCCGGCGCATTGCGCATGCCGGAAATCGCCCACATGCCGACCACAAGCACCGCGGCAAAGGTCATGGCGAGATGGAGTTGCATCGAAATACCGGCTTGGCGGACCACCGAAGAGACAAGCGCCGTGACGAAGAAGCCGAGGCTCCAGAAACCATGCGCCCTGTTCATCACGCCGCGTCCCAGCTGCGCTTCAATGCGGTCGATCTCGACGTTGAGATTGATCTCCAGCGCCCCGGCAAGCAGCCCCTCGATGAAGAGCACACAGAACACGACCGGCGCCGCACCGATCCACGGCACCAGCGACAGCAACGCAGACGTGCCGAGAACGGTAATGAATGCCGTCGTCCGCGCGCCGAGCCGGGCGATCAAGGGCGAAGACAATGTCAACGAAATCAAGGCGCCGATCGCAGCCCCTATCAACGTCAACCCAAGCTCTGACTTGTCGACGCCAAGCGCCACCTGCAAATCCGGCATCCTCGACAGCAGCGCCCCAAGTGATACGGCGAAGAGAAAAAAGCAGACATAGATCCGCTGCTGCGGCGCGATTTTCATGATGCAACTCCGGGTATTGACGCTCGAAGCCGAACGCGCGCTTTTGGATTTGTGATGTCTATCTCACAGGGCCAAAGATCGAAACTTGTTTCTCAGGGAATGCCTCGGAGAAGGTGATTAGGGACCGGCGCGACTTGCCTAGCCGCGGTGAGGTCCGCGTGCCATTGTGATCGGTCTCGCTCCAATTTTGCGGTGAGGACGTCCAGATCTACCGCCTGAGGGCTTCGCCGGCGGCTGAGAGGCTTCTTCTGCGCGAGACGTCTCCGACGCAAACGGCCCTCGCGGCCACAGGGTTGAAAGTGATTGATCCCTGGTCCCGATAGCGACTGTGTGTTCGCGTTGGTTCAAGGGGAGGAACATCGACGCTAAGTGCCTTGCTTACTTCGTAAGGTCATAGGGCCGCCCCGTAGGAGCGCAATTTGTTGGTGATCATACGCTTTGGCAGCAGCCCTGCTTCTTCAGGCGTCGCGCCAGCAGGCGCTTGGCCGCCTTGGTGTTGCGGCGCGACTGCACGATCTCATCGAGCACATATCCATCCTGATCAAACGCTCTCCACAGCATTTCTGGCCATTGACGCGCACCACGACTTCATCGAGATACCAGACATCGTCTTCAGTCGAAGCCTTATGGCGTGTGCGGCGCCCATAATGGCCGTTCTTTCGGCACCATCGGCGAATGGTCTCATAGGAAACGACGATCCCGCAATCGAGCATCATTTCCTCGACATCGCGCAGGCTCAGATTGAAGCGGAAGTAGAGCCAAACAGCGCGGGCCACGATTCCGATCGGCCCCTCGCCTGAGGGCGGGATGACCGACCTTGATCTTGAATGACTGGTAGCCGACCGGCCGCCGCGGGCGAAAACAGTGCGTAGAATGCCTCGTCGCTAAGATGAAAGTCCAGACCACTGGCACAGGCGCGGACCCCGGTCACGGCGGCTTCCTAGCAGCTAATGCCGACTGTCTCGCGCGATGACATCGCCGATATCGCCCGGTCATTGGCGCGGCCGGCCAGCAAGCGATCTGCGCTGCGGTTCATCGGCGATGTGAGCGACGTGATGCCGACTCGCTGATCTGCCACTTCCGCCTCCGTCAAA